>CAISLL010000001.1 GCA_903886165.1 uncultured beta proteobacterium
CCAGCCTGCCGTGTCCATGCAGTTGCGCCAGCTGGAAGAAGCTTTTGGCCTGGCCCTGGTGGAGCCGATGGGCCGCAACATCAAGCTGACCCATGCCGGAGAGATTTTTTTGACCCATGCCACCACCGCCATGGGCCAGTTCAGGGACCTGGAGGCTGAAATGGCCCAACTTGTGGGCCTGAAACAAGGTCGTTTTGACCTGGCCGTGGTCAGCACTGCCAAGTATTTCATCCCGATGCTGCTGGTGCGCTTCAACAAACTGTTTCCGGGCATTGAAGTGAACCTGAAAATTGACAACCGCGAAAACGTGCTTGGCCTGCTGGCGCGGTTCGAGGTGGACCTGGTGGTGATGGGCCGCGCCCCCAGCCACCTTGACTGCGATGCCAAGCCATTTGCCACCAACCCGCTGGCCATGGTGGCCGCACCCGACCACCCGCTGACCCGGCGCAAACATCTGGATTTTTCAGTGCTGGGTGACTACCGCTTTGTGGTGCGCGAGGAAGGCTCCGGCACCCGCGCTGCCATGCAGCGCCTGTTTGAGGCCAACCAGACACCCATGCAAGTGGTCATGGCCATGCCCAGCAACGAGACCATCAAACAAGCGGTGATGGCCGGCATGGGCCTGAGCTTTTTGTCGATGCGCACCGTGCGCCACGAACTCGCCAGCGGCCACCTGGCGCTGCTGGATGTGCAGGGCCTGCCGCAAATCAACCACTGGTACGTGACACACCTGAGCAGCAAAAAATTGTCACCTGCGGCCAAGGCGTTTGAAGATTTTTTGCTGGAACAGGGGGGTGCATTGATGGATGCCTGGAGTTGAGGACGCTGCAACTGCCCCGTTAGGACGGTCAATTGCGCCATCCAGATGGCGCAATTTATCAAATAGCGCGATAATTGGCGCCACAAATCACTTAATCGCGCCAATTTCAACAAAGTTGCGCCACTATCCGTCATGACGACCCCTGCCGATTTGCTTCAACGAATTCAGTCCACGCCAACCGGCCTCACGCTGGCTGACATGCTGAAACAACACCCGGAACTTGCCCGGCGCACGGTTCAGCGCTGGCTCAGCCAATGGACCGCCACAGGGCACATCACCGCCCAAGGCAAAGGCCGCGCCCGGCGCTACCTGCCAGCGTTGGCCGGTTCAACAACGACGGCGGGCATGCCAGGCACTGCCTTGCCCACGACAATTCCCCTGTCCGCCGACAGCAGGGACATCCTTGGTTACGTCACCCAAGCACTGCCGGCGCGCAAACCTGTCGGTTACCAGCGCGACTTTTTGGATGCGTACCAGCCCAACGTCAGCGCCTACCTGAGCGCGCCACTGCGCCGCCAGTTACACCACATGGGTAAAACCACACGCCTGCGTGATCCGGCAGGCACTTACAGCCGCGCCATCCTCAACCGCTTGTTGATTGACCTGTCGTGGGCGTCCAGCCATCTGGAAGGCAACACCTATTCACGCCTCGACACGGTGGAACTGATCGAGCATGGCCGAGCTGCGATCGGCAAAGGCGCAGTTGAGACACAAATGATCTTGAACCACAAAGGCGCCATCGAACTGCTGGTGGACAACGCGGGAACGGCTGAACTGAACCGCTACCTGCTGATGAACCTGCACAGCGCCCTGGCAGAAAACTTGCTGCCCAACCCGGCAGATGAAGGCCGTATCCGACAGCATGCGGTAGACATCGGCAAAAGTGTCTTTCGCCCCCTGTCCGTGCCTGCGCAAATCGACGACATGCTGGACGTGCTGCTGGCCAAGCTAAACCAGATCACCGACCCGTTCGAGCAATCTTTCTTTGCCATGGTGCACCTGCCCTACCTGCAGCCCTTTGCCGACATCAACAAACGCACCTCACGCCTGGCAGCCAACCTGCCCCTGTTTCGCGCCAACCTGTGCCCGCTCACGTTCCTGGATGTGCCCGAAGCGGCCTACAGCCTCGCGACCCTGGGTGTTTACGAACTCACGCGGGTGGAACTGTTGCGCGACCTGTTTGTCTGGGCCTACGAACGCTCGACTCAGGAATACCAGGCCATCCAGCAAGGCCTGGCAGAGCCCGATCCTCTGCGCCTGGCCTACCGTGACCTGATCAAACAGACGGTGCGGGAGGTGGTACGACAACCGCAGGCTGACCCGCTGCAGGCCATCGCGCATGCGCTTGCGCCCATACCGCTGACAGATCGGACGGATTTGCATGCCTTAATGGTGCAGGAACTGCAGCGTCTGCATGAAGGCGTGTTGGCACGTTATGGCTTGCGACCTTCGGAGCTGGCAAATTGGAAGGCAAGGCAAGTTTGACGCAGGCGGATTCAAGTCTGAATGCACCTGCTTCGCAGGGCGGACTTCAGTCCGTCATGGTCGACTCAGCCGCCAGCCAGTCCAACACTGGCACCGTGCCGGGCAACACCGGCGCCACCGTCACCGGCAGGCGTTGCCAGGCAAACGACTGGGCTTCGCGCATCTGCAACTCACCTGACCAGGCCAGCACCTTGCAGAAATGCAGGCGCACCAGCGCGTGTGGGTAGTCCACCAGCTCCTGGCGCCAGGGCTCAATGTGCTGGATTTGTATGCCCAACTCTTCTTGCAATTCACGGCTCAGGGCTTGCTGCACGGTTTCACCGGCTTCAAACTTGCCGCCCGGAAATTCCCAATAACCGGCATAGACCTTGCCCGCCGGGCGGGAAGTCAGCAAAAAATCACCGTCCTCTCGAATCAGCACACCCACTGCCACATCCACCACCTGTCGGTCTGCACCCCCTTCGCGGGGCAGTTGTGCATCAGCCATCAACCGCGATGTATGTACTCTGGTCTCGGTGTGATCGTCGGTTGTGATCAGCGCCGCAGTGCTGGCTGCATTGCTGGCGACCATGCCCTCGCCTTGACTGCCTGTGACGGGTCGCCAGCTCACGGCAACGAGATGTCTGCGCAAGCGTGCTGCCCGGCGTAGTCACGGGCAAACTGGTACGCCACCCGGCCGCTGCGCGAGCCACGCTCCAGCGCCCACACCAAAGCTTGCGGGCAAACTGCTTCAATCACCGCATCGGGCACGCCATAAGACGCCAGCCACTGCGCCACGATGGTCAGGTATTCGTCTTGAGAGAACGGGTAAAAACTCACCCACAGGCCAAAACGCTCCGACAAGGAAATTTTTTCTTCCACCCCCTCACCGGGGTGCACTTCGCCATCCGCGGTGTGGGTGTAGGTCAGGTTTTCCTTCATGTACTCGGGCAACAGATGGCGCCGGTTGCTGGTGGCATAAATCAGCACATTGGCGGTGGTGGCCGCCACCGAGCCGTCCAGAATCGACTTGAGCGCCTTGTAACCGGGCTCGCCGTCTTCAAAACTCAGGTCGTCACAAAACACGATGAACTTGTAGGGCTGCTCACAAACGAGGTCCACAATGTCTGGGAGGTCGATCAAATCCGCCTTGTCAACCTCGATCAAACGCAGGCCAAGCGGCGCAAACTCATTCAGGCAGGCGCGTATCAGCGATGACTTGCCAGTGCCCCGGGCGCCGGTCAACAACACGTTGTTGGCCGGCTGGCCGCTGACAAATTGACGCGTGTTGCGCTGGATCTTTTCCTTTTGCGGCTCGATTTCCTTGAGGTCAGTGAGCGCCATGGCACCCACATGTCGCACGGGCTCCAGCGTGGCGTGGCCGGAACTGCGCTTGCGGTAGCGAAACGCGCTGGAGGCCGTCCAGTCCGGCTGGCTGGGTGGCTGCGGTAACACGGCTTCAATCCGTGTGATGAGCTGCTCAGCCCGCAGCAACAGATGCTCAAAGCTGGCGTTCATGAACGGTAGTCAGCGTTGATGGTGACATAGTCGTGGCCCAAATCACAGGTCCACACAGTATCGGCCGCATCACCTCGGCCAAGCACCACGCGCACGGTGATCTCGCTCTGTTTCATGACACGCTGGCCGTCTTCCTCGCGGTAAGCCGGGTTGCGCCCGCCCTTGACGGCCACATGCACGTCGTCCAGGTACAGGTCGATGCCGGTCTGTTCCAGATCAACAATACCTGCATAACCCACGGCGGCCAGAATGCGGCCCAAGTTCGGGTCGCTGGCAAAAAAGGCGGTCTTCACCAGCGGCGAGTGGGCAATGGCGTACGCCACCAGGCGGCACTCGGCCAGGGTCTTGCCACCCTCTACCTTGATCGCAATGAATTTTGTCGCACCCTCCCCATCGCGCACAATGGCTTGTGCCAGCTTTTGTGCCACCCCCAGCATGGCCGCTTTGAGGGCCTGGCCAGCCGCGCTGTCGAGCGAACTGATCGGCGCATGGGCCGCCTTGTGGGTGGCGATCACCACAAAGGA
>CAISLL010000002.1 GCA_903886165.1 uncultured beta proteobacterium
CTGTACTGCATGATTGCCATGATTCTGGCCGGTGCAGCGTTCCTGACGCTGGCCATGGGCTATATCGGCCTGCCGCGGCATCTGGCCGAGTGGATCAGCAGCCTGGGTTTAAGCCAGTTTGGCCTGATCATGGCGTTGATGGTGTTTTTCATCATTCTGGGCTGCTTTCTGGATGGCATCAGCGTGGTGGTGCTCACCATGGGCGTGCTGATGCCAACCGTGCTGGCCGCGGGTATTGACCCGATCTGGTTCGGCATCTTTGTTGTGCTGGTGGTCGAGATGGCGCAGATCACACCACCCGTAGGTTTCAACCTGTTTGTGCTGCAAGGCATGACCGGCAAAGAACTGCCCTACATCGCCCGCGTGGCCTTGCCGATGTTTTTGCTGATGGTGGCAGCGGTGTTGCTGATCTATTTTGTACCGGGCATCGTGACCTGGCTGCCGCAACAGATGAAGCAATGATGCGCATGCAGTTGGCTAGGGTGCAGCGCCTGCATATGCGGCGTGTTCGGGTTTGACCCATGTCTACCAGAGGGCAATATGCAATATGCTATCGCCAGCACCAAAAACATTTGTCGTTGGAGACACCGTGCGCATCAGGTTTTCCATTACCGCTGCACTCAAAGGGTTTCTGCACCCCACTACTGCCCTTGCCGCACCATGACGGCGAAAACACGTCGGCCTCGCGGAGCACAATAGCATCCCATGTTGTCTGTGTTTGCCATCTGTATCGGTGCCTCGTTGGGAGCCTTGTCGCGCTGGCAACTCAACCTGTGGCTCAACCCCCTGGATGGCTCTGGGCAGGTGCTGCCACTCGGAACACTGGCTGCAAACCTGATCGGCGGTTACCTGGTGGGCATCTGCGTGGCGGTGTTTCAGACACTGCCCGCCATCGACCCGGTCTGGCGTCTTGCTCTGGTCACGGGGTTTCTGGGTGCGCTCACCACGTTTTCCAGTTTCTCGGCCGAAGTGGTGGCCATGCTAGGGCAGCAGCGCTACGCGCTGGCGCTGGCAACCGCGGCACTGCACTTGTTCGGGTCTCTCGCGCTCACTGTATTGGGCATGAAGACCGCAGGTCTTCTGGTGCCTGCGGCAACGTAATGGAGATTCCCATGCCTCCAGCTGCAAACACACCCATTCCGCCTCGACACTCCAACTGGAAGTCACCATGATTACTGCACTCGTCATCGTCTTTGTGCTGGCGTACGCCGCCATCGCGCTGGAACACCCGCTCAAGATCAACAAGTCCGCATCGGCCCTCATCGGCGCGGGACTGTTGTGGACGATTTATGCGCTGGGCTCAGGCAAGCAAAGCATGGTGAGTGCGGAATTGGGCGAGTCGCTGATGGGAACCGCACAGATTGTGTTTTTTCTGATTGGTGCCATGACCATTGTGGAACTGGTCGACGCCCACGACGGGTTCTACGTGATCACCTCGCGCATCCGAACCGCCAAGCTCTCCAAATTGATGTGGCTGGTGGGTTTCGTCACTTTTTTCCTGAGCGCCATTCTCGACAACCTGACAACCACGATTGTGATGGTGTCGCTCATGAAGAAGTTGCTTGACAAGCAGGACGACCGCCTGTTTTTCGCCGGCATCATCGTCATTGCCGCCAATGCGGGAGGCGCATGGTCGCCCATTGGGGACGTCACCACCACCATGCTGTGGATTGGTGGACAGATTACGTCTTTGGCGATCATGCAGTCCGTGTTTCTGGCGTCGGTTGTCAGCCTGCTGGTGCCACTGGCCATCACCGCCCGCGCGCTCAAAGGCCAGGATGTCATCGCGCCACCGCGCAATGTCGGTGGCGTCACCTGCATGGCCACTCACTTTGAGAAGAACCTGATGTTCTTCATGGGTCTGGGGGTTCTGGTGCTGGTCCCCGTGTTCAAGGGCATTACCGGTCTGCCACCCTTTCTGGGCATTCTGTTTGGCCTCGGACTTCTGTGGGGCGTTGGTGACTTTATGCACCGTGGCAAGACCGACGACGACAAGGAGCATCTGACCCTGGTACGCGCCTTGACCAAAATTGACATGGCCTCCATCGTCTTCTTCATTGGCATTCTGCTGGCGGTGGCAAC
>CAISLL010000003.1 GCA_903886165.1 uncultured beta proteobacterium
CGAAGAAATGGCACTGTTCACCGAGTTCAAAGGGCATGGGGGCCTGGGCGTGGAGGTGATTACCGGCAGCCACTCGGCGGCTGAAAGTGTCAGCTATGCGGCGTCCGCCCTTGAGTATAGGCTGGCGGCGTCGCGCGGCAGCGACTTTCACAGCCCGGCAGAGAGTCGTACCGAGTTGGGCACCCTGCCGATCCTGCCGTGTGAACTCACCCCCGTGTGGGCCTTGCTGGCAGACCGCATTCAGTGGGCCCGAGCTGAGACCCCGTTCAACGGAGCCTGAATTCTCTATGGCCTTCTGGAAAAGCCGCCAGGGCGGTGGCATTTTGCTTATCATCTTGGCAGCGCTCTCATTTGCCTCACTCGACACCGCGACCAAACACGCCACGCAACTGGTGCCGGTGCTGATGCTGCTGTGGTTTCGCTACGCCTTTCAGGCCGTGGCCACGTTTGCGCTGCGCTTTCCAGTACAAAAGTGGCAGCTTTTTGCCACGCCGAATCCGCGCTTTCAGACCCTGCGGGGCGTCTTGCTGCTGGTCACCAGCGTCTGTTCATTTTTTGGCCTGCAGTTCTTGCCGGTCGGCGAATTCACCGCCATTACCATGCTGTCGCCCATGCTGGCCACCGCCATGGCCGCATGGATGCTGAGGAACCATGTGTCACCGCTGCGCTGGGTCTTGATGGGTCTGGGTTTATTGGGCGTGCTGCTGGTGGTGCGCCCCGGCGGCCAGGTGTTTGGCTGGGCCTTGCTGTTTCCAGTGTTGCTGGTCACCACCTATGCCTCCTTCCAGGTGCTTACAAGCCGACTAAGCGGCGATGAAAATCCCTACACCACCCACTTTTATACTGGCTTGGTTGGCACTGTGCTGATGACGCCCGTCTTGCTTTGGAGCTGGAACATAGCCGCATTGCTGGCCTACTGGCACTGGTTTGTATTGGTGGGCTTTTTGGGCACCTTTGCCCACCTGATGCTGATCCGGGCTTTCAACCGCGCCAACGCGGTGGTGCTCACGCCTTATTTGTACTTGCAAATAGCGTTCGCCACCCTGCTTGGTTGGTGGGTCTTCAACCACGTGCCTGATGCCCTGGCCTGGGCCGGTATTGCAGTCATCGCCGTCAGTGGCGTGGGCAACGCCGTGCTGTCCGCGCGTGAGGCCACGGGGCAGCGACAATAGGACCATGCCACAGATCTTTGAAATTCATCCCGACAACCCGCAACCCCGCCTGCTCAAGCAGGCCACCGCCCTGCTTGACAAAGGCGAGGTGCTGGCCGTGCCCACCGACTCCAGCTACGCGCTGGTGTGCCACCTGGATGACAAGGCCGCCGCCGACAGGCTGCGCCGCATCCGTGGCGTGGACGACAAGCACCACCTGACCCTCTTGTGCCGTGACCTGTCCGAGCTGGCCAGCTACGCCCGTGTGGATAACCAGCAATTCAGGCGCATCAAGGCCGCCACGCCGGGCGCCTACACCTTCATTCTGGAAGCCAGCAAGGAAGTGCCACGCCGCCTGAGTCACCCGTCGCGCAAGACCATTGGCCTGCGCGTTCCTGACCACAAGGTGCTGCAGGAACTGCTGGCCTTGCACACCGCGCCACTGCTGGCCACCACCCTGATCGCCCCTGGCGACACCGAGCCGCTGAACGATGCAGACGAGATTCGTGAACGCTACAAGGGCCGCGTTGCCGCCGTGATTGATGCCGGCGCCTGCCCGCGCGAGCCCACCACGGTGGTGGACCTGACCGGACCCGACCCGGTGATCGTCCGCGAAGGCCGTGGCTCGCTGGCCGTGCTGGGCCTTTAAGCCAGACTGCTCTGACACAATGTATCCATGGACTTCGCCCACCTGATTCAAACCATCGCCCTCTACGCCATTCCGGTGTTGCTGGCAATCACCCTGCATGAGGCAGCGCATGGGTACGCTGCCAGGCACTTTGGCGACAACACGGCGTACATGCTGGGGCGCGTCACGATCAACCCACTGCCGCATATCGACCCCTTGGGCACCATCCTGATGCCGCTGATGCTCTACTTTGCCACCTCGGGCGCGTTCCTGTTTGGGTACGCCAAACCGGTGCCGGTGCGTTTTGGCAATTTGCGCAACCCGAAACGCGACATGATCTGGGTTGCACTTGCCGGGCCTGGTGCCAATTTTTTTCAGGCATTGGCATGGGCTGCGTCGCTCTACCTGTTTCAGGGCTTTGGCGTTGAAGAGCCATTTTTGGTGGAAATGGCGCAGGGCGGTGTGCTGGTCAACATCGTCATGTGTGTCTTCAACTTATTCCCGCTGCCCCCGCTCGACGGCGGGCGAATTCTGGTCGGACTGCTGCCGTACCGGCAAGCCGTGCTGGTGTCGCGCGTGGAGCCGTATGGATTTTTCATTGTGATGGCCCTGGTGCTGGCAGGTGTGGTGAGCAACTTGTGGCTGCGCCCGCTGATGGCTGTGACCTTCAAGCTGATCAACCTGCTTTTGACTCCCCTGGCCATGCTGGTGGGCTGAAAGCTGATTTTCCTGACTGCTTCTCTGGTGATTTTTTATGAGCATTGAGCGTTTTCTGACCGGCATCACCACCTCCGGAACGCCCCATCTGGGCAATTACGTGGGGTCCATTCGCCCGGCCGTCGGCCACAGTTTGCGCAGCGAAGTGGAGAGCTTTTACTTTTTGGCTGATTACCACGCCTTGATCAAAGTGGAAGATCCAGGGCGCATCCAACGCTCCACGCTCGAAATTGCAGCCAGCTGGCTGGCCGCCGGTCTGGACCCGGAGCGCGTCGTGTTTTACCGCCAGTCCGACGTGCCAGAAATCCCCGAACTGACCTGGTTTCTGACCTGCGTGCTGGGCAAGGGCGTGCTCAACCGGGCCCATGCCTACAAGGCTGCTGTCGACAAAAACACGGCCGCCGGAAACGACCCAGACTCGGATGTGAGCGCCGGCCTGTTCATGTACCCGGTGCTGATGGGTGCCGACATCCTGATGTTCAACGCCCACAAGGTGCCCGTGGGGCGGGACCAGGTGCAGCACATCGAGATGGCGCGCGACATGGCGCACAGCTTCAACCACCGCTACGGCGAGCACTTTGTGCCACCAGAAGCAGCCATTGAAGACCATGTGGCCACCCTGCCCGGCCTGGATGGCCGCAAGATGAGTAAGAGCTACGACAACACCATACCGATGTTTGCGCCCCGTGAACAGTTGAAAAAACTCATCGGCAGCATCGTCACCGACTCCAAAGGCCCAAGCGAACCCAAATCAGTCGAAGGTTCGGCGCTGTTCCAGATTTACCAGGCGTTCGCCACTGCCGATGAGACCGAAGCGATGCGCCAGGCCTACGCAAGCGGCATATCCTGGGGTGACGCCAAGCACATCGTGTTTGAACGAATCGACCAGGAAATCGCGCCCATGCGCGACGCCTACCAGGCGCTGATCAACAACCCCGCCAAAATTGAGGGCGTCCTGCAAGCAGGTGCCGCCAAGGCCCGCGCTATTGCCACGCCCTTCATGGGCCAAATCCGTCACGCCGTGGGCTTGCGCACCCTGCAAACCCAAACTGACACCGCCGCCAAGGCAGCCAAGGTAGCGCTGCCGGTGTTCAAACAATACCGCGAGCATGACGGTCAGTTTTACTTCAAACTGCAAAGCGCAAACGGCCAACTGCTGCTGCAAAGCGGCGCCTTTGCCTCACCCAAAGTGGCGGGGCAAACGATTGCCGCCTTGCAAGCAGACTTCATTGCAGCGTTGAGAAACTGCCCGGTGCCACTGCACATGGGGCCGGACATCACCGAAGGCGAAATCACAGCCGCGCTGCAAGCCTTAAACGCGGCAAAACAGGCTTAGCCCACTGTACAATCCAAGGATTCGCGGAGAAGTGGCAGAGTGGCCGAATGTACTTGACTCGAAATCAAGCGTACCGCAAGGTACCGTGGGTTCGAATCCCACCTTCTCCGCCAAATATA
>CAISLL010000004.1 GCA_903886165.1 uncultured beta proteobacterium
GATCAGGCACAAGGTGCCGGTTTCCGCCACACAAAAGTTCACGCCAGATAAGCCAATGTCAGCGTCGGCAAACTTGCGTCGAAGCACACGCCGGCCGATCTGGATCAAGGCATCCACATCTTCGGTGTAGGTCACACCGGGCACCTCATCGGCAAACAACTGGGCAATTTCCTGCTTGGTCTTGTGAATCGCCGGCATGATGATGTGCGACGGTGCCTCACCCGCCAACTGCACGATGTATTCGCCCATGTCAGACTCAAACGCCTCGATGCCGACTGCCTCCATGGCGTGGTTGAAACCCACCTCTTCGCTCACCATCGACTTTCCCTTGATGATGCGCTTGGCATTCAAACGCTGGGCGATCTGCAGGGCGATGGCGTTTGCGTCCGCAGCGTTCTGCGCCCAGTGCACTTGCACGCCGTTGGCCGTCAGGTTGGCCTCCAATTGCTCCAACAAACGCGGCAGGTTGGCCAGGCTGTAGCGGCGAATGGACGCTCCCAGCTCGCGTAGCCCCTGCAATTCGTCCTGATCCGTGAATTGGGCCCGCCGTTTGGCCTGCAAAAAGTCCATCGCACCGCGGAAGTTCTTGCGCTGCCCCGGGTTGTCAAGCACCGCCTTGCTGCGTGCCTTGAAGTCTTTGGCCGGGTGAATTGGTACGACCTTGCTCATGACAGGCTCCCATCCGTGTGACGCAACAACACCACCAACTCTCTGGGGCCATGCGCGCCATAAGCCAGGGTTTGCTGGATGTCTGCAGTTTTCGAAGGCCCACAAATCAGGACCGCGTTGGTAGGCATGCCTTTCGACCAGCCTTCAGCTGTCATGGCTGAATAAAAATCCGCATGAATGGTGAACACATCCAGCAGCACAAAGTGAAGTGAAGGCACCAGCGACATCAAACGTGGCTCGTTTGGGCTGGGCCACAAAATAATACTGCCGGTTTCAGCCACTGCGCCGCGCGCCAACGTCAGGCCGGAGTCGACGCCATCAAACAGCAAGTCGCGCCAGCTATCAATGGGCTGTTCGTAGGACATCACCTGTAACTCACCGGTGTCGCATGCCTGCAACTCGGCGCCATGCAGCGTGTCTGTGCCGATGAGGACCTGGCGCAAACCTTTGGCAGCAGCCACTTTAAGAAGCTCGGAACTCCAGTTGGCGTGCGTCACATCGTGTATTTCAGTGTGCACCGCCTCCAGCGCCGCGCGCAAACGCGCCGTGCGCTGCGCCAGATCTTCATTGCGCTGATGTGTGGCATACCAGTCTGCCACGTCGGGCAATACCGGTTGGGCGGCCACATTGGGTTGGCGCAGGCGGTTAAGAATAGCGTCGCGCGCGCTCATGCGGCACTCCCGCTGGTCCGGCGCCACAAGAAACTTGCCAGATGTTCACCCGGCAAGCTTGGCACTTTGGCACCCGCCAACTCATCCTGCTTGGCGGCTCGCCCCGTGATGTTGAGCAGGCAGCCGCAGTCCGCACTGACCAAGCTGGATGCGCCGGTGCCTTTGATAGCGGCCACTTTGTCCGTCACGATGGCCTCAGAAATGTCCGGGTACAGCAAGGCAAACGTGCCGCCAAATCCACAACACTCCTCAATGCGCGCTTGCTGCACTACTTGCACCTGATCCAGGCTGTCCAGCAAGGCGGCGCTGGTTTCATGCACGCCCATCTGACGACGCGCATGGCATGACGTGTGCAACGCAATGGTGCATGGCGCGCCTTGGTCGGCATGGTCAAAGTTCACCACATGCACCAGGAACTCGCTAAGTTCATATACCCGCTCAGACAGGGCCACCGCTTTGACATGCAACTCAGGGTCATCTGCAAACAAGTGCGGGTAGTGGCTGCGCATCATGCCACCACATGATCCCGAAGGCACCACCACCGGCCAGGGTTCCAAAAACAAATTCAGCTGTGCCAGCGCCACCGAACGGGCCTCGTCCGGGTAGCCACTGCTGTGCGCCGGTTGCCCGCAACAGGTTTGCCCTTGCGGGAAATGCACCCGAATGCCTTCACGCTCCAGCAACCTGACCGTGTCCAACCCTGCCTGCGGCGTGAACTGGTCCACCAGGCAGGTGGAAAAAAGGTAAACGTCGGTCGGCTTTGGTGGGTAGGTGCGGTCTGTCAGGCCATAGGGATTCATCAAGGGTCTCCTGTTTATGGTTATTTGTAAACAGATTCATTGTGAAACATTTCGTCTCACTGGTCTTGTGAAATTAGCCCTTGTGGCCTGTCAATTATTTCAAAAACTGTGGCCATTACTGGCAACGCGTGCTGTGGCTGCCTGCCGCGTTTGCCAACGCTCCCAATAGGTCAACGCGGTGCGGTACGTGTTGATCTGGATCTGCACGGTCTCTTCAATGAGCGTGCCATAGCCGCCCGCCATCACAAACGCCACCGGCAGGGCACGGGCCAAGCACCAGTCAAACACGCGTCGGTCTCGCGCCTCCAGGCCATCTGCAGACAAAGCCAAGCGCCCCAGGCGGTCTCCCAAAAAAGGATCTGCGCCTGCCAGGTAAATCACCAGGCCCGGCTCAAACCGGTTGGCAAGTTCTGCCAGCGCCAGATCAAGCGCCTGCAGGTAATCGCTGTCGCCGCAACCGTCAGGCAACGCCACGTCAAGGTCACTCGCTTCTTTTCGAAAAGGAAAGTTCTTGTCACCGTGCAGTGAAAGCGTGAAGACACTGGCGTCGCGCTGAAAAATGTGTGCCGTGCCATTGCCCTGATGCACGTCCAGGTCAATCACCGCTACCAGCAACGGCAATCGATGCGTCCTGCCCCACTCAGCCTGCGCTACCCGCGCTGCCACAGCGGCATCATTAAAGACACAGAAGCCACCGCCTTTGTCAGCGTAGGCGTGGTGCGTGCCCCCGGCAAGGTTGCCCGCAATGCCATCTTTCATTGCGGCTCGAACCGCCTCTGTCGTGCCACCCACCGACCGGCGTGCCCGCTCGGCCATCCTGACGCTCCAGGGAAACCCGATTTCCCTCATGGCGGCTGCGCCGATGCCTCCGCTTGCAACCGATGCAACGTAATCAGGGGTGTGTGCCAGCGCAAGGTGACCGTCAGTCGCTGCTGGAGCCTCACGCAAATGCACTTGAGGCAACTGCTGTGCAATGCCATCCCGCAGCATCCTGTACTTCGCCATGGGAAAACGATGCTCCTTCGGCAAAGGGAGCACAAAATGATCTGAATAAAAAGCCTGCATGACTGGATTGTGTGTTCAGTTACAGCGGGTTGTTTTATAAAAAAATTGACACAGATTGCTGCGATGCACAAAAAGTGCTTGCGTAAACACGGTATAACCCTATAATAAAACTATGCTGCACTGCAACATGAACCAGGAGCCGTCTTGGCAACAAGGCAGCCAATGTTTTTTAACTTAGTGGAGAAATGAATATGCTGACCGTTGAACAAGTCCTCGCCTCTCAAAAAGCCAACGTTGAAACCTTGTTGGGCCTGACCTCCAAGGCCTTCGAAGGCGTTGAAAAAATTGTCGAATTGAACATGAGTGCTTCCAAAGCAGCCTTGAGCGAGTCCGGCGAAAACGCCAAAGCCATGTTGAGCGTAAAAGACGCACAAGAATTGATGGCCCTGCAACAAAGCCTGCTGCAACCCTTGGCTGAAAAGACCGCAGCCTACAGCCGTCACCTGTACGAAATCGCCACTGGCACGACCAGCGAATTTACCAAGGCCATGGAAGCCCAAGCCGCCGAAGTCCAGCAGCAATTTGCCGGCATGATCGAATCTGCTGCCAAGAACGCACCCGCCGGTTCCGAATCCGCCGTGGCGGTGATGAAGAGCGCCGTGGCCGCCGCCAACAACGCCCTGGAGTCGGTGCAAAAAGCTGTCAAACAAGCCACCGATGTCGCTGAGTCCAATTTCAATGCCGTGACCAAGACCACCGCCAGCGCGGCCAAACCAGCTGCAAAAAAGCGGTAATTTTTAACGCCTGCGCCTTGTTTCAGATATTCTGTTCAAATTAAGGTGCACACCTCTAAAGTACAAGGGAAAACCCTGAGATACTTGACTTGGTGAAAGATTTTTGAAACCTCTGGTTTCTGTAGGTTGTCTCCTCGGGTCCTTTCGAAACCTTCAGGTTCAGGGATCCCTTCAGGGCTGGTCGCAAGATCAGCCCTTTTTTTCGCTTATCTGGATTTGGCCTGAATCACGGCCCGCAGCTTCTCAATCTCGGTTTTCATGGCGTGACGCCCGGCTACAACTGCCTCGCCCCGTGAAGAGAAGCTCGTGCTGGACAAACCGCTCAAGGACGGCCTGACAACCACATCAGCGTCACGCAGCTCAAACACGTTGATCCGGTTGCCCATGATTGAAAACGTCTGCATCAGGATCTGAAACGTGTCCAAGGCACCGTTGCCCTGAGGTGTATCTGAGATGTCCACGGCGATGACAACCTGGGCCCCCATCTGACGCGCAAATTGCACCGGAACAGGCGCCACCAGGCCACCATCCACGTACTCACGTCCCGCAATCAAAACTGGCTGAAAAACCGCCGGTATGGCACTGGAAGCCCGTACAGCTGTTGCGGTGTCACCACGTTCAAAAAGAACTCCCCGCCCGCTATGCAAATCCGTCGCCACCACGCCAAGCCGCAAAGGCAGGTCCTGTATTTGACGCGCACTGACCTGCGCGCTGATGAATCTGGCCAAGGCCTCCCCTTTCAATACACCAGGCTTGAAAAACGGAAACCGCCAATCGGACAGGGAGGCCTCGTCCATTGACTGGGCCACCTTTTGCAACTCACCGCCGCTCTTGCCGCTGGCGTACAGAGCAGCCACCACGCTCCCGGCCGAGGTGCCCACCACCAGATCGGGGTGAATACCCGCTTCTTCGAGGCCCTGAATCACCCCAATGTGCGCAAAACCCCTGGCTGCACCGCCCCCCAGCACCAGCCCAATGACAGGAGATTTTAGGGGCGCAGATGCTACCGCACCTTGTTCAGTCACGGGCTTCTCAGTGACAACTGTTGTGCACCCGGCCAGCAGCAAAACCGAAAACGGCATGAGCACCAGCCATTTCAAAAATTGTTTTTTCATTTAATAAGAATGATTCGCATTTGTGTTAAAGTCAATTCATCGCAACCAAAGACTGTCGTACCACCATGAAATTGACACAAATTGCCACCGCAAGCGTCCTTGCCACACTGTGCGCCGCCAGCTTTGCCCAAAGCAATGAACTCAACATTTATTCAGCCCGCCATTACCCTACCGACGAAGCGCTTTACGGTAATTTCACCAAAGCCACAGGCATCAAGATCAACCGGGTTGACGCAGATGATGCCGGCATTATTGCCCGACTGAAAGCAGAAGGCGCATCATCACGTGCCGACGTGATCTTGCTGGTGGACGCCTCGCGATTGTGGCGTGGTGAAATCGATGGACTGTTTCAGCCGGTCAAATCCAGGCTGCTCAGTGACGCCATTCCCGAACAACTGCGAGCAAAGACCGACAGCGACGGCAAAACACCCTGGTTCGGTTTCTCAACCCGTGCACGCGTCATTGTGTTCAACCGGGTCAATGTCAAACCGCAAGACGTCGACACCTATGAAGAACTGGCGGACCCAAAAAACAAGGGCAAGTTATGCATCCGTTCCGGCTCGCACCCGTACAACCTGTCGTTGTTTGGCGCGGTCATGGAACACATGGGTGAAAAACCAACCGAGCAATGGCTCAAGGGCATGGTGAGCAACATGGCCCGTTCACCCAAAGGCGGCGACACCGACCAGATAAAAGGAGTTGCGTCTGGCGAATGCGGCATCGCCGTCACCAACACCTATTACCTGGCCCGACTCATGCGCTCCGAAAAACCAGAGGACAAAGCCGTCATGGAAAAAGTCGGCGTGGTGTTTCCGAACCAGTCAAGCTGGGGCACCCACGTGAACATTGCCGGCGGCGCGGTCGCCAAACACGCGCCCAACGGCACCAACGCAGTCAAATTCCTGGAATACCTGGCCAGCCCTTTGGCACAAAATCACTTTGCAGACGGTAACAACGAGTGGCCCGTTGCGCGCGGCGTCCAGATCAGCAACCCGGCATTACAGGCCATGACCGGCGGCAACTTCAAGAGCGAGACCGTGCCTATCAGCGTCGTCGGCATGAACCAGGTCAAGGTTCAGCAACTACTAGACCGTGTGGGTTTCAAATAAAGTGGCACGCCGGCAGACCTGCTGCATGGCAACCGCGCTGGCCGATGCCATTCTATCGGGTCGTGCGCAGCAGTCACCGGGTTGCTCTGAAGGGGCCTACGTTGCGTGATCCCAAGGCACATGACGGCCTAGTTTGAGCGTTGAGATTCCTTTCAGGGTCAGTCTCCTGCTGCCCGAGGTGGCCGCACCACACCCGCTGCGTGATGCGCTGGTGACAGTGGTGCTGGCTGCGACAAAGGCGCTTGAGAGCCAGGATTAACTATTAAATAGATAGCTATTAGTTCTTATATAAAAAGAGCTACAGCTTTATTTACCTTAAAAATCTGGTTTCCCGATTGCAACCAGTACCCCAACCACGGGGATGTGATGGCTTAAGCCCGAAGCTGGGGCAGTTTTCCACCGCCTTTTGTGGCATCACATGCACCGGAGGAGCGCACACTCTTGAACCATCACCTGCAACCAGAATGAACACATGCAAGGAGTCATGACCATGTCGGCAACCCATGCCACACCCACACCCTCCAGCCCAACCCAACGGCCGGCGACATGCGACGAGCGCGTCTTGCTGCTGGAAGAAACCGACTTCAAGTGGTTGATGGCTGGCCAGGGCTGGTGGATTGACACCACCCGTCTGCACAACGACCCGGTTTACGCCTTGCACCTGCTTGATCTGGTTGAGGCCAGCCCTTTGCCCGCCTTGAGGGACTGCGCCACGCTGCTCAGGGCGCAGATGCTGGCCTGCCACTGAGGGGTGGCGGCCTGGTGCCCGTGTTTTTTGGGTTCTTGCCGTCACTTCAAAAAATTGCGCCAGATGCCGATGTTGTAAACCCGCTGTTGGCGGCTGTACAAATGCGCGTAAATCTGGCGGAGTTTGAAACTGCCGTGGGCAAGACAAAGGGGCCGATAGGCCCCTTTGCTATTGCAGAATAGAGAACGACTCAATTCAAAACGGCACCCCCTCATCGTCATTGGTGTCATCAACCTCGAACTGAGTGATCCGGTTGGCTTTCCAATGGTCATAAAGCTTGCCCTGGTAGCGGCTGTGAATCACATGCAGCAAATCCTCCAGCAGTTCTGCCACCGCCACCACCTGCTCGATGCTCCAGTCATCATCAATCACCATGGGCAGGCCCGATTGCAGCCCTGAAGGCAATTGCAAATGTTTCATGACGTGCTTCATGATTTGGCCCTTTTGCGTTTTGATGTCGAATCAGCAGCACGCTCCTGCGCCTCCTTGAGGCGATAGGACTCCCCTTCGATACCAATCACCTCGGAGTGATGCACCAAACGGTCAATCAAAGACACCACGCAAGCCGCATTGGGAAACACCTCACCCCAATCGGCAAACGCCTTGTTGGTGGTCACGATCGTGCTTTTGGACTCATAACGCCGGTTCACCAGCTCAAACAGCAAGTCGGCATGCCGGTTCGAATACGACAAATAGCCGATCTCATCAATCACCAACAAATCCGGATTGACGTAATGACGCAGCCGCCGTCGTAAGCCTGCATCACTGTCCATGGC
>CAISLL010000005.1 GCA_903886165.1 uncultured beta proteobacterium
CGCCATTTCCATGTCGGTGGCGCTTTTCGGAAAGCTCACCGCCACGTAATCGGCCTTGAAAGCCATGGCGGTACGAATGTCTTCCATGTCTTTGCCGGTCAGCGCCGGCGCGCTCAGGCCACCGCCCTGTTTGTTGATGCCTTTGTTGTTGGACAACTCACCGCCGAGCTTGACGGTGGTGTGAATCGCCTCGCCAACCACCGCATCGACGGTGATCACGATCAAGCCGTCGTTGAGCAGCAACACGTCGCCCGCCTTCACTTCACGCGGCAGCGCCTTGTAGTCCAGACCAACAGCGTCGATGTCACCCAACTCTGTGCGATGGGCGTCCAGCACAAACTTCTGGCCCGGCTGTAAGAACACCTTGCCCTCGGCGAACTTGCCGACCCGGATTTTGGGGCCCTGCAAATCGGCCATGATGCCCACCTCGCGCCCGACACGGGCGGCAGCGTCACGCACCAGGCGCGCCCGGTCGATGTGGTCTTGCGCCGAGCCGTGGCTGAAGTTCAGCCGCACCACATTGACGCCGGCGCGAATCATTTGCTCCAGCAACGCGGGGTCACTGGATGCGGGGCCTAAGGTGGCAACAATTTTGGTGGCACGACGCGGCATGAATCAATCTCCTGTAATTAAGTTTCGGAATTTTCACACGGAAGTGGTTACCAAGCTGCAACAGAACGCAGCATGGGTGCGATTCCAAGCGACGTGTGCATCTTGAAGACAACAAGGCCTGACGTCAGACCCAGCGCAGCACATCAAACCCGGCCCGGCGACTGGGCGATGCGCATGCGGTTTTAGGGTGAAAACACACGCGAAACTGAGGCTGCAGCAGGCAAGCGCTGGTAGACGCGCGCCTTTCACCCCAAAGCCCGGTCACATCACCCAATCACCGTGCCTGGCGCAGTAGAGGTCAAAATTGCTGAGGCCGACCGTGCGAATCAATTAGCGCCACATCCAACTCAAGCAACTTTTGAATTCCCCCTGCCAGCGTACCTGAGCGCTCGCAAAATCAGCCGGGTGATGCGCTTTGCGGAGGTAAAGGAGGAGACCGCGCAGCGGGCGGGGGACACGTAGCAAAGCGTATCGCCCGGCTGATTCACCCACTACCATGAGGTTTGCAAAGAACCTACCCACGCAACATCGCACCGCGTGTCAGAGCATTTCCAGCGCCACGGCTGTAGCCTCGCCACCACCAATACACAAGGTGGCCACACCCTTCTTGAGGCCACGCGCCTGCAAGGCATAAAGCAGCGTGACCATGATGCGCGCACCGCTGCAACCGATCGGATGCCCCAGAGCGCAGGCACCACCGTTCACGTTAACGATGTCGTGGCTCAAATTCAGGTCGTGCATCAAGGCCATCGGAACCACGGCAAAGGCTTCGTTCACCTCCCACAGGTCCACATCCTTCACGCTCCAGCCGGCCTTGGCCAGGGTCTTGTTGACCGAGCCGACCGGGGCCGTGGCAAACCAGTTGGGCTCTTGCGCATGCACAGCGCTGGCCACCACGCGCGCCAGCGGCTTGAGCCCGAGTTTGGCGGCGGTGCTGGCGCGCATCATCACCAGGGCGGCGGCACCGTCGTTGATGCTGGAACTGCTGGCGGCGGTGATGGTGCCGTCTTTTTTGAAGGCGGGTTTGAGCGAGCTGATCTTGTCGAGCTTGATCTTGCCCGGGCCTTCGTCGATGCTGATCACCTTGTCACCGGCACGGCCCTTGACGGTCACTGGTGTGATTTCGGCGGCGAACCCGCCGCTGCTGGTGGCGTTCTGTGCGCGGGTCACGCTGGTGGTGGCAAACACATCCTGCTGTTCGCGGGTAAAGCTGTATTTGGCCGCACAGTCTTCACCAAACGTGCCCATCGAGCGGCCTGGCTCATAGGCGTCTTCCAGGCCATCAAGCATCATGTGGTCAAAAATGCGGTCGTGACCAATGCGGTAACCCCCGCGACCCTTGAGCATCAAGTACGGGGCGTTGGTCATGCTTTCCATGCCACCGGCCACCACCACGTCGGCACTGCCAGCGGCCAGCATGTCATTGGCAAACATGGCGGCGCGCATGGCCGAGCCACACATTTTGGACATCGTGACCGCGCCCGCGCTCAGCGGCAAACCGGCTTTGAGGGCAGCCTGGCGCGCTGGCGCCTGGCCCTGGCCGGCCATCAGGCAGTTACCAAAAATCACCTCATTGACCAGTTCCGGGTTGACACCGGCCCGTTCGACGGCGGCACGGATGGCGGCAGCGCCCAGGTCATGCGCCGCCAGGCTGGAAAAGTTGCCCTGAAAAGCGCCCATGGGGGTGCGGGCCGCGCCCACGATCACGATGGATTCACTCATGTCAAACTCCTCATATATGAAAAATCAGGTGATAGGCCTTATGCCAAAAGCGTAAGTAGCTACCTAATAAGTAGCAATTTAAATCGACTCCCGCAGCTTCTCGTTGGCCCGTCCGGGGTGAAAACGTTTGCTCTGGTCGTACGGGAACACGTCGTACACGTAGCCTGCCTGAATGCGCTCCTTGTGGGTTTGCCAGTAGGCGGCGTCCAGCAGGTCGGCGTGGTGTTTCATGAAGACCTCTTTCACCACCGCATTGCCCAACAGGAAGGGACCAAATGTTTCAGGAAAGACGTCATGCGGCCCCACGGTGTACCAGACTTCACCCGACATCTCATCTTCTTCGCAGCGTGGTGTGGGCACCTTGCGGAACTTGCAGTCGGTGATGTATTCGATTTCGTCGTAGTCGTAAAACACCACCTTGCCGTGGCGCGTGATGCCAAAGTTTTTCCACAACATGTCGCCCGGGAAAATGTTGGCGGCAATCAGGTCTTTCAGCGCGTTGCCATACTCGATCACGCCCCGCTCAAGCTGCTCGCGGGCGCGTTGTGCCGCCGGGCTGGTGTTGGACGGGTCAGCGCCGCCGGCGTCAAAGGCTTCCTGCAGGTAGATGTTGAGCGGGATCATGCGCCGCTCGATGTAGGCGTGTTTGATGATCACTTCAAGCTGCCCATCACCATCGCGGTCGCTGATCTCTAGCTGGCTCGGGGCAAACTTTTCGATTTCGGCAATCAGCTCGTCGGTGAAACGGTTGCGCGGAAACGCCACCTCGCTGTACTCCAGCGTGTCGGCCATGCGCCCGACCCGGTCATGCTGCTTCACCAGCAAATACTTGCCCTTGATCTGCTCGCGGCTGGTGTCCTTGGGCGGCGGGTAAAAGTCCTTGATGACCTTGAACACGTAGGGAAAGCTGGGCAAATCGAACACCAGCATGACCATGCCCTTGATGCCGGGTGCAATGCGAAACTTGTCGGTGGAATGGCGCAGGTGGAACAAAAAATCACGGTAAAAAAGCGTCTTTCCCTGCTTGGCCAAGCCCAGCGCGCTATAAAGTTCATTGCGCGGCTTGAGCGGCATCAGGCTGCGCAAATACTGCACGTAAGCACTCGGGATTTCCATGTCGACCATGAAATAAGCGCGGGCGTAACTGAACAACATCAACAGGTCGTCCTGCCCAAACAGGATCGCATCGATGGCCAGCCGTTCTTCGCCACCGGCGTACAAAATTGGCAAAGCAAACGGAAATTCGTTGTAGCCGTTGATGAGTTTGCCCACGATGTAGGCACCTTTGTTGCGAAAAAACAGGCTGGAGAGCGCCTGAATCTGGAAGTTGGCGCGTAATTTCACGTCACCTAACACTGACAGCATGGCTTTGGCCACCAGCGCCACGTCGCGCCCTAAGTCAATGAACTCGCGGCGCAGGTCAAAGTCCTGCACCATCTGCCGCAGCACCTCGGTCAGGTTGTCGGCGTTCGGGTAGTAGGCGCGGTAGGTCGGGCGCTTGTCGGTGTCGTCGTTTTCAATGTACTCGGTGCTGACCGCCGGGCGAATGAAGATGAAGTCGTTCTGGAAATAACTGCGGTGCAGGATTTTGGTCGTCACCGAGTTGAAAAAAGTCTCGGCCAACTCGGGCTGGTGGTGGTCTACCAGCAGGCCAATGTAGTGCAGCTTGACCTGGTGCCAGATGTCCATCGACTGCTCGCCGGCCTTGAATTCACGCTCCAGCCGTGTCGACGCCTCACGCACCCGCAGGTCATAAAACTCGATGCGTTCGCGCTGGGCCCGCTGCTGGCCGTGCCAATCCGCCGTCTCAAAACGGTGTTTGGCGCGAGCGGACTCGGTTCTGAACAGGCGGTAATGGCGATTGAAGCCATCCATCAGGGCTTTGGCAATCTCATAGGCCAGCGTGGAGTCAAGGCGGGTTGGAAACATGTCAGTGGGGCTTCAATGCATGGGCCGAGGATATCGCTTCAGCGCGTTACGAAACACATTCACCACCTCGGAGGGGCTTTGCATGCTGACCTGCAGGTCTTTCACCAAGCCATCCTTGAGGCCATAACACCAGCCATGTACCGCCACTTTTTGCCCACGCGACCAGGCATCCTGCAGGACATTGCTCAAGGCCACATTGCCCACCTGCTCAATCACGTTCATTTCACACAAGGTGTCTTCCTGCTCAGGCACGCTCAGGTGGTCCAGGCGGCGGCGGTGGCGCAGCTTGACATCATGCACATGGCGCAGCCAGTTGTCAGCCAGCCCCACGCGGGTGCCGCGCAAGGCCGCCAGCACACCCCCACAGCCATAGTGCCCAACCACGATGATGTGCTCGACCTTGAGATGGTCCACGGCAAACTGGATGACGGACAAGGCATTCAGGTCGGAATGCACCACCACATTGGCGATGTTGCGATGCACAAATATTTCACCCGGGTCCAGCCCGGTGATCTCGTTGGCAGGCACGCGGCTGTCGGCACAACCGATCCACAGGTATTTGGGGGATTGAAGTTGCGCCAGTTTGCTGAAAAAGCCGGGCCGCTGCAGTTCCATGCGGTCAGCCCAGACGCGGTTGTTGTCGAGCAGGTGTTGGAGAGAGGTCATGTGTGTGCGTTTTCTTTCTGGGTTTCTGATGTTGGGTTGGATGCCATTTTGCCTATTTGATTTTGGCTGGATATTTTTTGGTTGAATGTTGCAAATGCCTTGCTGGTTGGCTGACGCCATGGCTTACCCCCACTCACACCCCCCGCCCTCTCCCGCCCCGCCGGGCGGAAGAGGGAGCTAACAGCCGTATGTGGCCAACGCATTGAACTGAAGACGTACAACGCGACGGCCAACGAGGCGTTAACAGGCACAAGGCGATTTTTGAACACACGGTGCGAAATGTCTTACAGCCGACAACAGCGCTCAACCGCAACAAAACCCAACCAAACCGTCACACCATCAGCGCCCACAAGTCCGAACGGCTGGTACTGATTCCCTCAAAACACAAGGCCAAATATGGCTGTTAGGCTCCCTTTCCGCCCCGGCGGGGGTGGAAAGGGCGGGGGGATAGGGGGGGATCAACGATAAAAATCCCATCCTTAGCCCAATCAAAACCATCATCAACACCCCTCAGCGACCATCAAAAAACATCAACAAGTCTCAGAAAACAACTCCCGCCCAATCAACATCCGCCGAATCTCCGACGTCCCCGCGCCAATCTCATACAACTTCGCATCGCGCCACAAACGCCCCAGCGGATACTCATTGATGTACCCATTGCCACCAAAAATCTGCACCCCCTCCCCCGCCATCCAGGTCGCTTTCTCGGCCGTCCACAAGATGACCGAGGCACAGTCCTTGCGCACCTGGCGCACATGTTCCACGCCCAGCAAATCCAGATTTTTTGCCACGGTGTAGGCAAAACTGCGCGCCGCCTGCAACACGGTGTACATGTCGGCGACCTTGCCCTGGATCAGCTGGAATTCACCAATGCTCTGGCCAAACTGCTTGCGGTCGTGAATATAGGGAATCACGTTGTCCATGACACTTTGCATGATGCCCAGCGGGCCGCCGGTGAGCACAGCGCGTTCGTAGTCCAGGCCACTCATGAGCACCTTGGCGCCCATGTTCAGGCCGCCCAAAATGTTGGCCTCAGGGACTTCGACGTTGTTGAACACCAGCTCACCGGTGTGGCTGCCACGCATGCCCAGCTTGTCGAGTTTTTGTGCAATGCTGAAGCCCGGCATGCCTTTTTCGATCAGGAAAGCCGTGACGCCACGGGCACCGAGTTCAGGCTCGCTCTTGGCGTAGACCACCAGGGTGTCGGCGTCCGGCCCATTGGTGATCCACATCTTGCTGCCGTTGAGCAAGTAGTAGCCACCTTTGTCTTCGGCCCTGAGCTTCATCGACAACACGTCGCTGCCGGCGCCCGGCTCACTCATGGCCAGCGCACCCACATGCTGGCCGCTGATGAGTTTGGGCAGGTATTTTTGGCGCTGCTCGGGTGTGCCGTTGCGCCGGATCTGGTTCACACACAGGTTGCTGTGGGCGCCGTAGCTCAAACCCACACTGGCGCTGGCGCGGCTGATTTCTTCCATCGCGATCATGTGCGCCAGGTAACCCATGTTGGCGCCACCATATTCTTCGCCCACGGTGATGCCAAGTACGCCCAGGCTGCCCATTTTTTCCCACAGGTCCATCGGAAACTGGTCGGATCGGTCGATTTCTGCCGCACGCGGGGCGATCTCGGTTTGGGCAAAGTCACGCACGGCGTCGCGCAATGCGTCAATGTCTTCGCCAAGCTGGAAGTTGAGACCAGGTAAGTTGTTCATGGGTGTTGTCTCCTATTGGGGTTGTTTTAATCAGTGGGGTCCGGGGCTCAATACGTCTTGGGTACCGGCATGATGGTTTGCTGCAGGATGGCGCAGGTGGTCTCCAGGCCGCCATCCGCCACATGCACCACCTCTGCCGCGGTGACCATGATGCGTTTGCCGGCCTTGACCACGCGCCCGGTGGCACGTAATTCACCGCCTTGGCAGCCAGCCATAAAATTGATCTTGTATTCCACCGTCACCACTTCGGTGTCGGGCGGCGCTTGTGTCAAGGCTGCATACCCTGCGGCAATGTCGGCCAGTGCGCCAACCGCACCGCCATGAAAAGCGCCCTGCTGCTGCGTCACCTTGTCTGAATAAGGCAGACTCAGTACACAGGTGCCGGGTGCGACTTTATCCACCCGCGCGCCCAATAAAACCATCAGACCCTGGCGCTCAAAACTGCGCTGCACCCGCTCGAACAGAGTTTTCTGCGTGTTCATGCCTTGGCTTTCTCATTGGTTGGAGGGATATCTTTTGCCACCTTGCGCAGGCTCTTGGCCAGCAAGGCCCTGGCCTCGCGCTGGTGCACCTTGAGTTCATCCATGTTTGCCTGCAGGTCGGTCATCTGGACTTCCAGTTGCTGCTGGTGAACGGCCAGCACCTGCAAGAATTTTTCCAGCTGCGCCGCGGTGTCGCGCGGACTGTCATACATCTCGATGATGTCTTTAGCCTCCGCCAAGCTCAGGCCCAGGCGTTTGGCGCGCAAGGTAAGTTTGAGGCGCGTGCGGTCCCGGCTGCTGTAGACACGGCTGCGACCTCCCAGGCCGGTGCGCTCGGGGCGCAGCAGCCCCATATCTTCATAAAAACGCATGGCGCGCGTGGTCAGATCGAACTCTTTGGCCAGATCGCTGATGCTGTAGGTGTGTGCCATGGGGTTGACCCGAATTGGTTGACGTTTACGTAAACGTTAATTATGGCGCAAAACCTGCAGCCTAAAAACACCAACCACTTCGTCACTCGGCACTCTGTGCGCCAACACACACAGCATCTGAATGCCAGGGGATACGATGCAAGGTGTTGTTTTCTGAAAGCGCCTGCGATGGACGTGTCACACCGATTTACCAATGAACAGCTCGAAAAAGTGATCAATGAAGGCATGATCTACATGTGTGCTTGTCCGGCACAAGTGGCGCAAAGTATTCGCAGCCTGCGCGAGGTGTATGCGTACCAGCAGAGCTGTCTGACCGAGCCAAAAAATGACGCAAGGGTGCACCAGGAAATTGCCAGGGCGGCGCAAATGGCGCAATCCGTCATGGAAGACTGCATGGACAAGATTCTGGATCTTGAAAAATGGGACCGCGCCACCCTGACCATGCCAGCCGCCCTACGCAAACGCCAGGTCGAGGAAATTTAACCAGGTGCTCCCGGCCTCGCAGCTGCGCCTTCGGTTTTCTGCACATCCTGGTCATACACACCTTCCCATCGGTCGCCACTTTTCCAGGTGAACACGCCGGTACCGTGCTTTTTACCAGCCTGCCACTGGCCTACGTAATGGTCACCCGATGGCCACTGAAAGCTGCCCTGACCGTGCGGCTCACCCTTGCGAAACTGGCCTTCGTAGATTTCTCCGCCTGAAAACACCATGCGACCAGCACCTTGCGGCACACCATCAAGCACCTGACCTTCGTATTGGTTGCCAGCAGCAAATTTGATCTTGCCTTGCCCGTTGGGCCGTCCGTTTTTCCAGGTGCCGTCATAACGCTGCCCATTGCGCCAGACATACACACCAAGCGCCTCAGGCTCGCCATTGAGAAATTGGCCTTCAAACACGTCGCCTGACGCGTAGCGCATGCGGCCCTGCCCCTGTGGCGTGCCATCCACCACCTGACCCTCGTAATCATTGCCATTTACAAAGTGCACCGCCGCCTGGCCGGTCGGTATGTCATGCACCCAATCACCGGCGTACCGGTAGCCATTGGCCAACACAATGACACCGCGCCCGTGGCGCAATCCCTTCACCAAGGTGCCCTCAAACACGTCACCAGTGGCCCAGCTGACTTTGCCAGTGCCTGACAGCGTGGTGGCGCCCGCATCGCGCTCAAAGTTGCCAACAAACCGGGTGTCCCCGACAGTGAGCGCTCCTGGCTCAGTTGCCACGGGCTCGGCCACCCTGGCTGGGGTGGCGCCAGCAGACCCTGCCCCAGAGGCAGCACTTGGCTGGGCATTGCGCAACACAACCGGCGGTGCAGCCACCTTGACCGACATGGCTGTTGTCGCAGGCAGGGGCTGCTTTTTCTCACCCGAAACCTCCGTCACAGGCTCGCCCACCCGAGCGGGTTCCTCGGGCAATACCGTTGCCATCTGGGCAGCAGGTGCCAGCCTGCGCACCCAGGTTGTGCCGCGCTCGCGTGCCAGTGTTTTGGCATTGTTGGCTGCAATGTCCAGCACCGCCGCACCTTTGCAGTTGTCCATGGCATCCCGCCAAAGTGTCTCGGCCACCAGCGAGCCATCGTGCTTGTCTTCCCGGGAAAGCGAAGTGGCTGCTGTGCGCAGCTTTTGCGTCTGTTCACGGGCCTTTTCAAACAAGGGCGCGCAAAACTGGGCGTTATGACCATCCTGGGCAGACTGTTCCCGGTGGCGCACTGCGGTGTCTTGCTGACTGCCGACACAGCGCTCTGACGCCATGTCCCATGAGTTTTCCGCCTTGCGAAACAAGGCGGCCGCTTCATGCCAGCGCCGGTCCGACAGCGCCTGCCGGGCGATGTCCTGCAGCAGGCTGGCATTTTTATGCGCACTCGCGCATTGCGGGCCAGCGTCCAGTTTTTCTGCCAGTCGGTCCAGCATTTGCTGGTTGTCGTCCCGATTTCGCAGGGCGCGCTCTTTGGCACGTCCCTCACATTGGCCAAGCGCCTGCGTCCACAAGGCCACGGCCTCCCGGAACAAGCGAACCTGCTCGGTCAAGTCGGTTTTTTTGGACTGCGCTGTGACTGCGGCAAGGTCCACCGCCATGGCCTGGTCTGAGACTGGCACGCAGCCCAGGTGAACTTGCTGGACGGCCGGCGCAGGCAAAACCGTTGGCACTGGCGCCAGCGGCAAACTTTCCGGTGCCCTTGCAGTTTCAGGCGCGGGGACAGATTCAGGCGCAGACTCGGGTGTCGGTGTCGGTGCAGGCGCAGATGCGAGTGATGCGTCTGATGCTGCCGCCTTCGTCGCTGCCACTGGTGCTGGCTTCGGCACAGGCGAGGCCGCTTCAGGCACCACTCGGCCAGAGGCCAGGCCCACCAGTGGCTGTGCAATCGCTTGCCCCGCCAACCCAATAAGCAAACCAAAGACCCAGACCAGCGTCTGACGGCACACAAAAGAATGAGGGGGCATAAATAGTGACTACATGGATGCGGCAGAAGCCACCGGCATGTTCAGCATGCCGTCGATCAAGCCGCGCGCAAACGGCTGGGTGGCGCTGACGTCCTGCACCGGATCCTCATAGGAAAAACCTGTCTGGGCAGAGGCCACCGGCATCTCGGCAACCGCCGTCAGGAGTTCATCGGGTTTGATGCCTTGTAAAACCGCCAACACATCGTCGCCGCGGCCTCGCTCTTGCGCAAACTTGTTCAAGGCATTGAGCCGATCCGCATCAAATGCCATGGAATTGCTCACCAAGCCACGTTCAATCAACTTTTGATGCAGTGTGAAACCCGCCAGCGGGTCCGCCTTGAGTTGCTCCATTCGGCCATAGGCCCACACATCTGCATGCTCAAAGACGGTGGCCGCCACCCAGGCCACACCCGACAGTGACCCCCGGTTGGCAGCCGCCGCCTGCAGGGCACCCACCACCTGCTGCTGCGTCAATTTCCGGGCGGCGCCCAGCAACTCGCCCCGCATTCGGGCCGCCGCCGCAGCGGTGGCCTGCTCAATCAGTTGCCGCTTGATGATTTCAGTGGCCACGCCAGCGGCAGCTGTCTGGGCCGCCGAAATTGCGGCCTCGGCCGCCAGTGCGGCACCTTTGACGCCAGACGCGATGGTGAACAGGTTGTACAAAGTACCCACCACCTTGGTGCCGTAGTGGTAGGTTTTCATGCGGGCGCCACCTTCTTCCGACACGCCCTGGGTCCAGAGCACGACCCACAATGCCTCGTCTTCCGTCAGGCCAACCTGCACCACCTCAAGAGGATGAACGCTCAAAAGCCAATGGTAATCCTGGGTTTGCGGGCTGTTCGGGGGTGCCCAGCGGGCGTAACCGCGGCACACCTTGGCAGGACTGACTTTCAGCGATTTCCCCCCCCAGAGCTTCACGTTGAACGGCTTGCCAGCATCGCGCCGCTCCACCAGTGCCAGCAGCATTTTTTCAGCATTGTCGGCTTGGTAGCCGTCAATTTCCTGCAACCTGTCACCCACTTTGAGCGGGCTGTCAATGGCGGCAGCCACCACGGTCAGGCGTTCGTCCACACCCAGGGCACGCACCCAGGCTACCCGGTCATCGACACTCCAGTCCTCGCTGCTGGCCACCGAAAAAGGAAGCTCCCACTGCGTGTCACAGGCCGGGTCTTGCAGCACAGCCGCGCGCATGATGGCCGGGCGCAACACCTGCTCACCCGCGCCAAAACTCCTGATATTGCCAAGCAGTACCTCGTCCACCTTGCGGCCATCGTCCACGGTGTACTTGGGCGCGGCGCAAGCGGCCAGCAGCAGGACAAGAAAACAGGAAAAAATCCAGCGCATGGACAAAGAGTGTGACGAAGTGTGACCGGATTCTAAGAGCATCCAGCCCCTTCCATTCAACGCTGTGCCGCCTCATCCTTGAGTTGCCGGCGCAGCACAGCGTAATCCGGCACCACCGAGCGCACCGTGTCCCAAAAGCGCTGGCTGTGGTCCATCACCCGCAAATGACTGAGTTCGTGTGCCACAACGTAGTCAATCACCGCCAAGCGCATGTGAATCAGACGCCAGTTCAGCCGGATCGAACCGTCAGCCCTGGCACTGCCCCAGCGCGTGCCGGCGTTGCTCAGGCTCAATTTTTTCCACTGCACACCAAGCTGCGGGGCGAAGTGGTCCAGGCGCTGCACAAACAACAGCCTGGCTTGGCCCATCAGCCAGGCCTCAACAGCATCCTTGACCTGCTCGGGGTTGGCGTTGCTTGGCAAGCTGACCAGCAGCACGGACAGTTCAGGTTTGCAGCCACCCGCATCGGCGCCAACAGCCATCGGCATGGCTGGTGCTGGCACGGCACCGTCGGTCCCCGGCACCGGCGTGGGCATGTGCACGCGGTTTGTTGCAGCATCTACCAGCGCCACACCCGCTGCACCAAACCTATGTTCCGGGTCCAGACGGATGGTGAACTGCTGCCCCAAATACGGCAATGCGGCACCGTCGCGCCACTCGATCACATGCGCGGCCAGGCGCGCATGGCGCTCACGGGCTTCCTGCAACTTGCGCAAGATCCAGGCGGCTTTAGACTGTAGTGCGGCATCCACCTCGGCCAGCGTGACCCATTTGGGCGCGCGCACCGCCAGGCCTTCAGCACCGACACTGAAGCCAATGCTGCGGCGCTGGCCACGCTTGAACTCGTAGGCCACCAACGCATGACCCAGACGGACTTCCCGGCTGGCGTGTGGATGCTGAAAACGCACCGCACCCGCTGGCTCTGGCTGCAGGTTGGGCACCGCGGCTGGCTGAACCGGTCGGCTTGCCGGGCGTTTTGTCGGCGCTTTTTTTACTACATTTTCAATAGTAACTTGCGCTTTTTCTACAAGGGTTACAGGCTGATTTTTCTCAAATAAATCAAGCGTGAAACGAAGCAGCGGGTGCATGATGTGCTTGTTGCCGTCAGGCCGTGCGGTAAGCCTCGGGGTCGATGCGGCGCAGCTCGGTGTCAATCCAGGCCTCGACTTCACGCATCAAACCCTTGGGATCACGTCCAACCGAGGCGATGGCCGGGCCGATCGACACCGTCACCACGCCAGCATGTTTGACAAACCCATCTTTTGGCCAGCAGCGTGCGGTGGCCACGGCAATCGGCACCACCGGTGCGCCGGACTGGACGGCAAGGCGGGTGCCCGCCGTCTGGAAAGAGCCGATCCCGCCCCTTGGCATGCGGGTGCCCTCCGGGAACATGATGACCCAGGTGCCCTGTGACAGCAGGCGGCAACCCTGCGCAATCACATGTTTCATGGCTTCGCTGCGGGACTCGCGGTCAATGTGGATCATGTCCAGGCGTGCCATCGACCAGCCAAAAAATGGCACTTTCAACAGCTCGCGCTTGAAAACAAAGGCCAGTGGATGCGGCATCAGGGTAGGTAGCAGCAAGGTTTCCAGGGCCGACTGGTGGTTAGACAAAAGCACGGCGGCGCTGGCTTTACCCAAGGGCAGGTGCTCCTCACCCAGCACCTTGAACTGCACCCCCAGAATCACGCGTGTGCCCCACATCACCACCCGAAACCAGCTGACTGCCGTCCACCATGCATAACGGCGCGGTGCCACCCACGAGACCACCAGCACGGCCAGCGTCCAGGGCACCACGGTGAGTACCATCCAGAGCATATGAAGAACAGAACGAAACATCATGAATTTATGAACTTTATGCCGCTAGACCATGTATTTATTATGCATATAGCTACCATAAATATCGCATTTCAATTGCATCCCACGGCCCCCGTCACATAGGCTATGCAGCAGCCGCTTCCTCACGGCCGAGCAAAAAGTCAACAAACGCGGACAGGTCTTCATGCACCTGTGTGTGCACCGGAAAAGCCTCCGGCAAGTTGCGCCCATGAAAGACTGCCCCCTTGCCGGTCAGCACCAGGTGCGACTCGCAGCCAACGGCGGCACCGGCCAGCACATCACGCAGCGAGTCACCCACGGTGGGCACGTTCTTGAGGCTGAAGCCATAACGCTCGGAAATCTGCTCAAACAAGCCGGTTTCAGGTTTGCGGCAGTGGCAGCCTTCGTC
>CAISLL010000006.1 GCA_903886165.1 uncultured beta proteobacterium
ATCACGGCACGCGGTGCCTGGGAATCGGCCAAGCGCCACTTTAGGGCAATGGCGCACGACATTCAGACCACACCGTTTACCGTGGTCGGCATTGGTGACATGTCAGGTGACGTGTTTGGCAACGGCATGTTGTTGTCGACCAAAATCAAACTGGTAGCCGCGTTTGACCACAGGCACATTTTTATTGACCCGACACCGGATGTCGCGCGCAGTTTTGCTGAGCGCCAACGCCTGTTCAATTTGCCCCGCTCCAGTTGGGATGACTATGACCGAAGCCTGATGTCGGAGGGCGGTGGCATTTACCCGCGTTCGGCCAAGTCGATTCACCTCTCAGGTGCTGCGCGTAGCGTGTTGGGTATTGACGCAGAGGACCTGTCGCCAAATGACCTGTTGCATGCATTGCTGCAAGCCCCGGTTGACATGATCTATAACGGTGGCATTGGCACTTATGTGAAGTCCTCGTTGGAGAACCATGCTCAGGTGGGCGACAAGGCGAGTGACGCTTACCGCGTCGATGGCAAGCAACTGCGCTGCAAGGTGTTGGTGGAGGGCGGCAACCTGGGTTGCACCCAGTTGGGACGGATCGAGTTTGCTCAAGCTGGCGGCCTGATTTACACCGACGCCATTGACAACTCGGCGGGTGTGGACTGCTCTGACCACGAGGTCAACATCAAGATTTTGTTGGACCGGGTGGTGGAGGCGGGTGACCTCACGCTGAAACAGCGCAACGATTTGCTGGCGTCCATGACCGACGAAGTCGGCCATCTGGTGCTGGCAGACAATTATTACCAGACGCAGGCACTGGACGTGGCTTGCCACCGGCCGATGTATGTACTGGCGGGCCAGCAGCGCCTCATTCAATGGCTCGAAGGCGCGGGGCGATTAAACCGCGCCATTGAGTTCTTGCCGACAGATGAAGAAATCGCGCGCCGGCGCGCCCTTCGGCAGGGCCTCACTGCGCCAGAAAACGCGGTGGTGCTGGCCTATGCCAAGATGTCGGTGTTTGACGACTTGTTGGCCAGCAACCTGCCGGATGACCCGTATTTCACCCGGGTTCTGAACGCCTATTTCCCCAAGGCCTTGAGCGCAAAGTTCCCGTCCGCGATTGACCAGCATCCGCTCAAGCGCGAAATCATTGCCACCTTTGTTGCTAACACCGTAGTCAACCGCACCGGTGGCACCTTTGTTAACTTTCTTGCAGCAGAAGCGGCAGCCAGCACGGCCGAGGTGGTGCGGGCCTACACCTTGGCGCGTGAAATTTTTGACCTGGAACCTCTGTGGGACCAGATTGATGTGCTTGATGGCCGCGTTGCCAACAGTCTGCAGTTGGACTTGCTGTGCAAACTTATAGCGATCGCGCAACGTGCGTCGCGCTGGATGCTTCGATCGCGCTTCAAAGAATCGGATCTGCCGACCTTGATTGCACGCTACCAGCCGGGGGCGCGTGAGTTGCGCATGCACCTGGAAAGCTGGTTGCCCGTCAGCGCGGTCAACAGTTGGCAGCAGGCCACGGAAGAGCTGGTGTTGGCGGGGGTCGCCTCTGATTTGGCCAAAGACCTGAGCGCGCTGGAATTCATCTTTCCGGCACTCGATCTGGTGGACCTGGCGGCGCAAGCCAACACCTCCCTGGCACTGGCTGCGCAGACCTATTTTGGAGTCGACAGTGCTTTGGGTTTGCGGGCCTGGCGCGCCCAGATCAACCGCTTGCCCACCGAGACCCTTTGGCAAACGCAGGCCCGCGGAAGTGCACGTGATGACGTGTATGCCATTGCCAGCCAGATCAGTCAAAGTGTGTTGCTGCGTTTTGACAACGTGACTGCCTGGTCAAACACCAATTCGGTAAGCATCGGTCGTTTGTGTCGTCTGCTTGAAACCATCAGCGCACAAGGGGCCGATTTGGCACCGGTGTCGGTGGCTTTGCGAGAATTGCGACACCTGGCTTGAAGTGCGCAAACAGCCAAAGCCTCCCTCAGGTTTTGGCATCGATCAGTTGTCCAATCGATTGGTTGGGAGTGCTACTGGCGGCCTGGAGATCATATTTTGCAATGGCTTGCGGGCCAGACGGCAGCGCATTCCATGCGGAGTTGCTTGCCTTAAACAGGCTTGCGTTTACAAGGTTTTTCTGGCTGGGATTCAAGTCAAGGTCCAGCATCGGCTTCGCCAATCGATATACATTAGCCAGGACGCCCGCGTAGGTGGTGCCGTTTTGTATCGTGGCGGTGTTTTGGTCGGTGGGAGCAGTCGCAGGTCCGGTTGCCTTTGATCTCCCCTCGGCATTTGCGCCCCGTTCCAGCGTCCGCACCCGTTGATGTGCTTGTTGTACCAATTGTTCCTGTGCATCCGCTTGCGCGCGCAAGTCTTGGGCTTGTGCTTCGGCCTGTTCAGCCTGTTGGCGCGCTGCAACAATTCGACCGCGCATCAGGGGGGACTGCAGCGAGGGTGTTGCGCTGTTGGTGGCGGCGAGCGCAACCATGGTAGTTTGTCTCCCTGATCAGAGCGCCTGACCGGTTCAGGCGGTCACGTTCAAGAGCCGCCCTGTCGTCTGTCCCTGCGTGTTGACCACCGGCGTGGGGGGCGGTGGTGGGGCTTTTTTAACTTCAGGCGTCTCTTGGCGCGTCTGACTCTCGGCCTTTTGCTCGGCCTGTTGAATCTGGGTGGGTCGCTGGGTTGATTGAACGGCTGAAGCTTTGGTTGATGAAACGTCCATAAGAAGCTCCTTTAGGTGTTAGTTTCTAGTTTACAAGCCTTGTTCGGCGGATTCAATCCTTTTTTTCATGTGAACCCTGACTGATTTCAAGGGTTTTACTGGCTGAATTGCAGTGCTGTCAGGCCATGCTTTTGTCAGTGGTCGCAGTGCGTTGAGAAACGGGGTGTGTTATCAGCGACTCAAAATCTCCTGTGCCGCCAGCTTGCTCTTACCGCTCAACCGCATGGCCCTCAAGGCTGCATGTGTGTTGATTGGCAAGACCTCATGGTGCGCCAACTTCAGCTCCAGCATCAGCTCCAATAACGGTGCCAACTTTTTGCGTGGCACTTCCGGGTGTACCTCCACCATCGCGCACAGCATCGCAAACACGGCGGAGGGCATGGTGGCATGGACTTGTGCGGCCGCCGCCAGGCTTTTGGCATAACGTGGACCTTTCACCAGGGGTGTAGCCCACAGACGGGCCAGCGTCCCGGCCATGGCTGCAATACCTAGGCGACCATCTTGCACACTGCGCGCTAAGGCGTCTACGGCAAGCGCGGTCTGGCCAGGCTCCTTGCCGGCGAGCGCCAGGCCCAGTGCCAGCCTTGCCATGGGGAACATGTTGGTGCTCGGTTCCAGCAGCACGTCCAGGTAGGCACGGTTTTGCCATTGGGCCTCCCACCAGTCCAGGTTGTTGCCAATCGCGTGCGCGGCCTCGGCAAAAAAGGGTTCCAGGTCAGCAGGCTGCAGGCTCGCCGCAAAACGGATGAGGGACGCTTCGTGTTCATTCCCCCAGCGTATGCCCTTCGCATGCTTGGCGCACAACAGCGCGGCATAGTCGTGGTAATTTCCCGCCTGTGGCTGCGGGCTGCAGTTGACATCCAGGGTGTGGAAGACGTAGCCACCGTCATTTCGATCACTGCTGGTGACCTGCCAGTCAAACGTGAGTGCTGCCATAGCATTCGCGCCAGTAGGCATCAGACGCATGCGCGCGAACGCCAGCTCAGACGCAGATAAGCTGGCGCCGGCCTGCTGGTAGGCCGCCATGCGCGCCTCTAACTGGCGAGGGTCTATGAAACCGCCACGGTGGGTAGGTGCGCTAAGCGGGGTTAGACCCAAACCCTTGGCTGCCTGGGCGATCAGGCTGTGCGCGCGCCACGCGATGAAGCTCTGGGCATTGATCGCTTCATTGGGCTGGATTTGCATCGCGCCTGGTGCTGTGTCTTCACCATCCACAGCGCAGGCCATAAGCCGTGCCAGTGCAAAGGCCAAGGGTTTGGTGTTCCAGTCCAGGCGCCTGGCGCGTTTCTTCAGGGTTAGAAACGCGGCATGGTCATGAGCGGGTATTGGCGCCAGACGCACCAGGGCTTCGGCCACGCGCTCCCACTCGTCCACATCGACCGGGTTCTCCAGCACATAAGCCATGCGTTCGACCAGATCGGGTATATGGGTCAGAGGCTGCAACGCTCGGCTGTGATGCAGTGGGGACAGATGGACCTGCGCCACTGGTGCGGTTGCCGTGGGTATTGGCGCGGCAGCGTCAGCAGCAGAGTGTTGGATGCACCCCACCAGCTTGGCCAACGCCGGCTGGTTGACTGCGGACACAAATGGCAAGTAACCACGGGCCACCTCTTGGCCCTCGGCATTCAGTCCCCAGGCCTGCAAGCAGGTGATGGTTTTCTTTTGTACATCGGAGCCCGTGTGGGCCAGGGCATGGGCTGCAATAGCGCTCACCCTGTGGGCGTGCGCTGGTGTCTTTTTCACGGCCTGGCCCAATAGCTCCAGCGCTGACAGCACCCGGCTCTTGACTGCGGACGTGACGACGGTTGATAGCGCTTCGCACAACTGGTCATCGTCCACATGGCCGCACTTGTAGAGCAGGGCGGTGGCGTCCAGGGCCAGGCCAACGGTGGGGGCGATGTGGCTGTGGCACAGTGCCAGGTAGCGCGGGGCCAAGGCAGACATCTCGTCCACCGTGGGGGCCAGCATGTCGTGGAAGCGTGAGAACCAGCTGGATTTGAATTGCGGCCAGTCGCAGGCCAATGCACCCAGTGTCTTATCCAACAGTTGGTTGCGTGTGTAGACACCGCGTTCGCAAAGGGTGAGAAACGCGTGGCTCCAGCGCAGTTCGGGGTCATGGCAATATTTCTCCACCGCCGCAAAGCTCGCGTCCGATGGGCCCTCACGGTCAAAGAGCGCCAGCAGGTAGGGTGGCAGGCCCGGGTCGGCTTCAACATG
>CAISLL010000007.1 GCA_903886165.1 uncultured beta proteobacterium
CACATCTGAAGGGTGAAAACCTGCTGTTTGAAGGTGCGCAGGGCACCTTGCTGGACGTGGACCACGGTACTTATCCGTTTGTGACCTCCAGCAACTGCGTGGCAGGCAACGCGGCGGCCGGTGCCGGTGTCGGTCCGGGCTTACTGCACTATATTTTGGGCATCACTAAAGCTTATTGCACACGTGTCGGCGGTGGCCCGTTTCCGACCGAGCTTGAGTGGGAGGTGGAGGGTACACCCGGCTGGCACATGAGCACCGTGGGCGCTGAAAAAGGCGTGACTACCGGGCGCAGCCGGCGCTGTGGCTGGTTTGATGCGGCACTGCTCAAGCGCAGTGCCCAAGTGAATGGCCTGACGGGTTTGTGCATCACCAAACTTGATGTACTGGACGGCCTCAAGGAACTCAAGCTGTGCACCGGGTACGAACTTGATGGTGAAGTCACCGACATATTGCCAATGGGCGCCGATGACATTGCACGCTGCACCCCGATCTACGAAACCCTGGAGGGCTGGAGTGACTGCACCGCAGGTGTGACGCAATATGACAAGCTGCCAACGGCCGCACGTTTGTACTTGCAGCGCATTGAGCAGGTCACCGGTGTGCCGATTCATGTGGTGTCTACCAGCCCTGACCGTGAGCACACCATCATGATGCGCCATCCGTTTCTTGCTGAATAAGGTTTTATTGGGCTAGTTTGCCTATAGCCCTTGATATTGTTGGGTATATAACTATTTATTAAGGAGTAAGACCATGTTGACGGAAGACGGCAAACACCTGTATGTGAGTTATGACGAATACCACAACCTGATTGAAAAACTGGCCATCAAAGTCTTCCAGTCCGGCTGGGAGTTCGACACCATTTTGTGCCTGGCGCGCGGCGGCATGCGCCCTGGTGACATCCTCTCGCGCGTGTTCAACAAACCTCTGGCCATCATGTCGACCAGCTCCTACCGGTCAGATGCCGGCACGGTGCAGGGAAACCTTGACATCGCGCATTACATCACCACCCCCAAGGGTGAAATCGCCGGCAAGGTGCTGCTGGTGGACGATTTGGCAGACTCCGGCCACACCCTCAATGCGGTCATTCACCAACTGAAACACAATTACAAACCGATCACCGAACTGCGCAGCGCCGTGATCTGGACCAAGGCGGTTTCAAGCTTTAATCCGGATTACTGTGTTGATTTCCTGCCTACCAATCCATGGATTCATCAGCCTTTTGAGAGCTATGACAGCCTGCGCCCAGAGCAACTGATCTCCAAGTGGAGCGTTTGAACAACATGCTGGCAAGCCATGGCTGACCTCACCACCACGCTGATTCATCACCCTTACGAGCCACCCGCTGGTTTTGCCGCCCCACAACCGGGCGTCTTCAAGGCATCGACGGTTTTTTTCCCCAGCGTGGACGCCATGCGTCAATTTGACTGGAAAGACAAGACTGCCTACACCTACGGTTTGCATGGCACACCCACCACGTACACGCTGGAAGAGCGCTTGTGCACGCTGGAAGGTGGCAGGCAATGCCTGCTCGTGCCAAGCGGACTGGCGGCCATCGCCACGGTGTCCCTGGCATCGTTGAAGTCTGGCGACGAGGTGCTGATTCCTGACAATGCCTACGGCCCTTCCAAGGCGCTGGCTGAAGTGGAACTGAAAGCCTGGGGCATCACACACCAGTACTTCGATCCCATGGACACGATGGATCTTGCGGACAGGATTACGCCAAAAACCAAATTGGTCTGGCTGGAGGCTGCGGGATCGGTCACGCTGGAGTTTCCGGACCTGTGCGAGCAGGTTCGCGTCTGCAAGGCAGCCGGTGTTACGTGTGCGCTGGACAATACCTGGGGCGCAGGGCTCGCCTTCAGACCCTTTGATCTGGTGCCGGGCAAGGTGCCAGCCCTGGCGGTGGACATCTCCATACATGCCCTGACCAAATACCCCAGCGGTGGCGGCGATGTGCTGATGGGCAGCGTGGTCACCGCCGATGAAAAATTGCACATGCGGCTCAAGCTGTGCCACATGCGCCTGGGTCTGGGTGTGGGCGCGAACGACGCCGAGAGCCTGCTTCGCGCCTTGCCAAGCCTGTTCCTGCGCTACCGCGCACATGACGAAGCCACCCGGGTACTCGCTCGGTGGGCCGAGCAGCGCAGTGAGTTTGTTCAGGTTCTGCACCCGGCGCTGGCGGCTTCACCAGGTCATGCGAATTGGCGCGCAGTGTGCGGGGACCATGCCGGAGGCGCTGCGGGTTTGTTCAGTGTGATTTTCAAATCCGACTACAACCAGGCCCAGGTGGATGTGTTTTGCAACGCCCTCAGGCTGTTCAAAATTGGCTACAGTTGGGGCGGTCCTGTCAGCCTGGTGGTACCTTACGACCTAGCCAGCATGCGCTCCAGTTGGCCCAAACACCTGCAACCCGGTACCTTGGTGCGATTTTCTGTCGGACTGGAAACGGTTGCAGAGTTGCAGGCCGACCTGGAGCAGGCGTTGCGGTGTCTGGTTCAGACACAGGGATAAGGCCGCACTTCAAGTCATTGCAGTGCCGGCAGGTAAAATCTGCCCATTAACTTGAAAGCAAATTTTGGCAACACCTAATTACGGCTACGAAAAACGTCAGAAAGAACTGGCGAAAAAGAAGAAAAAAGAAGACAAACTGAAAGAAAAAGCGCAACGCAAAGCGGGTGAGGGTGAGCACGAAGCAGGTGAGCCCAACCCGTCAGCTGTGCAGCCTGACAACGCTGGCTGACAACGCTGGCTGAATTCTGAGTCTGGTCGGTTGGGTTTGCCTGCCAAGGTGTGCGTCTTGGGTTGCACGCAACTTCATGCGCACCGGGCCGCCGACTGGTGCATCAAACGGCATGTCTGCCATAAACGCCTTTTGCCAAATCTGTCATAGCTCCGGCTGAGCGATCAACCGGGGTTAAGTTCTCTGAAGTCACAAACTGGGCGAAATTGCGGTGCATGGACTGCAGGTAGGCCGGGTCGTAGTGTTGTTTCAACAAGTCAAGAACCACGGGTTCAAACTGACCGGCACGGGCCTGTGTTTGCCAGTTTTCCACCACGGCGTGGCCCTTGAGCGGAATCAGCACTGCCAGGCGCTCACAGAAATAGTCCACGTTGCTGACCATGTGGTCATAGTCCTCCATCAGCAGCGCGACGCGTTCCTCATCCGAAAGCTTCAAATTCAGGCAGGTGCTGTTGCGCATGGCGTCTATCAGGGAATGCGGCACGCTGAGGTTGCCGACCTTTTTGCTCTCGCTCTCGACAAACACGGGTTGCGTTGGTTCGAAGCCGCGCAGTTTCTCCCAAACCAAGGTGTCAAATCTTTTCTGTGACGGCTGTGCCAAACCCGGCATGGCACCCAGCACCGAGCTGCGGTGGTTCGCCAGTGCCTCCAGATCGAGCACCTGCGCACCTTGGGCGGCCAAAGCAAGCAGCAGCCTGGTCTTGCCGCTACCAGTTGGGCCGCAAATCACCTGGAATTGCAGTCTGGCCACCTGCACGGGAATGTTTTCAACCATGGCCGCACGAAACGCCTTGTAGCCGCCTTCGATCAGTGTGACGTGAAAACCGATCTGGCTCAGAATCAGCGACAAGGACCCGCTGCGCTGCCCACCACGCCAGCAATAGGCAAGAGGTTTCCAGCCTCTGGGCTTGTCAATGACGTCGCGTTCGATGTGCGCGGCAATGTTGCGCGCCGCCATTGCCGCACCACGTTTGCGCGCCTCGAACGCGTTCACCTGTTTGTACAGCGTGCCAATCGCAATGCGCTCGGAATTGCTCAAGGTTGGCCAATTGACGGCGCCGGGCAGGTGATCTTCGGCATATTCGCCTTCACTTCGGGCGTCAATCACCGCATCGAACTCAGGCAGGCGTGAAATGGCCTCAGTGGCGCTCATGGGGGTCAGGCTCATCTCAATCCTTTTTTCAGTTCGGGCCAGACGTTGGCCAGGATCAACGGGTGGGCCTCTTCCTTGGGGTGAATGCGGTCTGCCTGAAACCATTTCAGGCTGTCGGAGGTGTCTGCAATGCCTTTCAGCATGAACGGAACCAACGCGGCGCCTTTGTCTCTGGCCACCTCTGCATACGTGCTGGAAAAACTCAGACCGTAATCCCTACCGTAGTTTGGTGGCACCTGCATCCCCAGCAGCAGCACCTTGGCGCCCGCCTTTTGCGCCATGTCGGTCATTGCCAACAAGTTTGCCTTGGTTTGCGCCACAGGCAAGCCACGCAGCGCATCGTTAGCACCGAGTTCAATGACCAGCAGGGAAGGGCGATGTTTGGCAAGCAGTGCCGGCAAGCGGGCACGGCCGCCGGAGGTGGTGTCCCCGCTGATGCTGGCATTGGTGACGGTTGCAAGGATTTTCTCGGTGATCAGTTCTTTTTCCAGCAAGGCCACCCACCCGCTGCCGCGCCGCAGTCCATACTCGGCACTCAATGAATCGCCCAGAACCAGCACATGCGCCAATGGTTTTTTATTCGCCGCCAGAGCAGGGTTCAACCCCATGGCAGCCAGCCCAATCACCGCCGCGATACAGTGACGCCGACCCATCCCATGTTGTTTTGAAAAGAAGTTCATGTCTGATTGCATTATTTCGGTAGAGCATGTGTTCAAAAGCGTGACCGACTCCACCGGCACCCTTGACATTTTGCGTGATATTGATTTCTCCCTGGCACCCAGGGAAACGGTGGCTATTGTCGGTGCCTCCGGTTCGGGCAAAAGCACCCTCCTGTCGATCATTGCCGGTCTGGACACGCCGAGCAGCGGTACGGTGCGACTCGCAGGCCATGACATCTTTGCCGTCAGCGAAGATGAGCGGGCCGCGCTGCGGGCAGAAAAAGTTGGCTTTGTGTTTCAGAGTTTTCAGTTGCTGGGCAATTTGACGGCGCTTGAAAACGTGATGCTGCCGCTTGAATTGGCCTCCAGGCGCGATGCGCGCCAGGCCGCCACCGAGATGCTGGCCCGTGTGGGGCTCTCGCAGCGCCTTGGACACTACCCCAAGGTGCTCTCGGGGGGTGAGCAGCAGCGGGTGGCGCTGGCGCGCGCCTTTGTGGTGCACCCGGCCTTGTTGCTCGCCGATGAGCCCACCGGCAGCCTCGACTTCGCCACCGGCGAGAGCGTCATGGAACTCATGTTTGACCTGAACCGCGAACTCGGCACCACCCTGGCACTGGTCACACACGACCGCGCCATTGCCGCACGTTGCCAACGTGTCATCACGATTGAGGCCGGTCGGGTCGTCTGATTCGGGCACTGCAGCCGCGATAATCCGGCCATGTCTACCCCCAAAACATTGTTCGGCTTTCATGCCGTGGGTGTGCGCCTGAAGACCGCACCCAAATCGATCATTGAAATCTATGCGGACCCGGCCCGCCGCGATGCACGCATGCGCCAGTTTGTGGAGCGGGTTCAGGAGGCGGGTGTGCGCCTGCTGGAAGCCGATGGTGCGCGCCTGGCGCGCATGACTGGCAGCCATGGCCACCAGGGTGTCGCAGCCAGGGTGAATGAAATTGCACAAGTGCACTCCCTTGACGAACTGCTGGAGACCCTGGAGGCTTCCAACGCTGCCCTGCCGCCAGAAAAACGCACGCAAGCACTGATCCTGGTACTTGATGGCGTGACCGACCCGCACAACTTGGGGGCTTGCCTGCGCGTGGCTGACGGCGCCGGTGTGCATGCCGTGATCGCCCCGAAAGATCACGCGGCCGGCATTAATGCCACAGTGGCCAAGGTAGCAAGCGGCGCGGCTGAAACTGTGCCGTATTTCATGGTGACAAATCTGGCTCGAACGCTCAATGAGCTCAAGGAGCGCAACATCTGGGTCATCGGCACCAGTGACCAGGCAACAAGCACGCTGTATCAGGCCGATCTGAAGGTCCCGGTGGCCCTGGTGCTGGGCGCCGAGGGTGACGGCATGCGCGCGCTCACCGCCAAAACCTGCGACCAACTGGTCAGCATTCCAATGTGCGGCGCGGTAGAAAGTCTGAATGTGTCGGTCGCCAGCGGTGTATGCCTGTACGAGGCGGTGCGCCAGCGCGGCCTTGGCAAGGCGGCCTGATGTGCCACCCGGCAGTTTGCAAGCAGGTCTGTCAATGGATAGGCCTTGTCCTTCACCCGCTTGAGGTTACCCCATGAAAATTCCTGAATTGAGAGCTGCTTGTGCAGTATTTACGGGGGCTTTGGCCATATTTCTTCTGGAAAGCTGTACCCAGGAGCAACAAAACGTCATCAGCCGTGACATTCAGAACTGGACCGGCACGAATGGCGTACTGGAGTTTTACGCCGGTGACAAGGTGGTGCGGCGTTTTTTGAAAGTTGACAAACTGTCTACCGCCATGGGCACCCAGGACAAGTTGCCGCGCCCCTACCGATTCGGCTACGGCGTGATGGATGAAAACCTGAATTTCATTGCCGATGCGAACGAGAAAAAGGTCTACTTCGAGATCAGTGACTACGCATCCAATTACCTGTTTTTCGAAAATCCACGCTGAACCCGGTGCATGGAGCGAAAAAAAGCGGCCCACAGGCCGCTTTTTTGTCCATCATTCCATCATTCGATCTTGGCTTTGCTGCGCAGTTCTTCCTGGTACTTCGACAGTTTTTGCTGCTCCAGTTGCTGCTGCACTTGTGGCTTGACTTCTTCAAGCTTTGGCAACTGGGGCTCACGCACGTCGTCCAGACGGATGATGTGGTAGCCAAACTGTGACTTGACGGGTGTGTCGGTCATCTGACCTTTGGCCAGGGCAGCAAGTGCGGTGGAAAATTCGGCCACATAGTTGCCAGCGGGTGCCCAATCCAGGTCACCGCCCTTGGCGCCAGAGCCTGGGTCCTTGCTGGATTTTTTGGCGATTTCGTCAAATTTCCCGCCTTTTTTCAGCTGGGCAATGATGGCTTTGGCTTCGGCTTCCTTTTCCACCAGGATGTGACGTGCACGGTATTCCTTGCCACTGTTGGCGGCAGCGAACTTGTCATATTCGGCCTTGATGTCGGCATCCGTCACGGCGTGCGAGTTTTGAAAGTTGGAGAACAACTCACGGATCAAGATGGTCTGGCGTGCCAGTTCCATCTGGGACTTGAAGTCTTCGGAGGTGTCAAGACCCATTTTTTGGGCTTCCTGCATGAAGACTTCGCGCGCAATCACTTCATCCTTGATCTGTTGCTGAATTTCTGGTGTGACCGGGCGACCAGAGCGAGCCACTTGCTGGCTCAAGGCTTCGACCCGAGCCAAGGGAACGGGTTTGCCGTTGACGATGGCAAGGTTTTGCGCCATTGCCGCACCAGACAGACTGCCCATCAGGGCGACAAACGCAATGCGCGACACAAGTTTGTTTTTCATGCAAATTTCCTGCAAGTTGAAGTAAAAAAATGATTGGGGTTTCTGCTCGACGCGGTCAGGCGGCGGGTGTTTGGGCCTCGATGGCCAGCGCATGCAGGCCTTGGTCCATGAAATCTTGGAGCGCATCATACACAAGCCGATGCCGCGCCACCGGCGATTTGCCAATAAAGACCGCAGCGCGGATTCGCACCCTGAAATGGGTGCCAAAACCGGTGCCGTTGGCACCGGCGTGGCCGTGGTGCTGACTGCTTTCGTCGATCACTTCAAGTTCGGTGGGTTGCAGCAGGTCTAGCAAGCGTGTTTGCAGCTGCCCGGCAGTGGGTGCGTTTGTCATCATGGTGTGGGCGTCTTGGCGTCTTCCGTTGTGAGGTATCGCGAAATGTAAAAACCTTGTCCCACAATGAACACCAGCGGAAAGGCGTATCCCCACAGCTTGAAGTTCACCCAGGCCTCGGTACTGTAGTAGGCCGCCACGTAGGCATTGATGAGTGCCATGAACGCGCTGTAGACAACCCACATCATGTTCAGGCGCATCCACACCGGTTCGGGCAGGGCCATTTGGCTACCCAGCAGCATCTTCAGAAAGTTTTTCTTGTAGATCCACACCGCAACTGCCAATGCAATGGCCATGGCGGCATACAGCACGGTCGGTTTCCACTTGATGAAGCGGTCGTCGTGCAGCACCAGCGTGAGCGTGCCAAACGCCAGAATCAGGCCCAGCGTGATCTTGTGCATCATCTGCAGCTTGCGGTCAATGGCATAAATCAGCACCATCTGCAGCACGGTGGCGGCCATCAAAACGCCCGTTCCGATGTAGATGTCGTATATCTTGTAGGCGCCGAAGAACAGCAGGATGGGAAAGAAGTCGATCAGTATTTTCATGAGGGTGTGAAGTTTAACGATGCCGAGTTCATGCAGTAGCGCAGGCCGGTGGGCACCGGGCCGTCGTCAAACACGTGGCCCAGATGCGCACCGCATTGTGCGCAGACGGTTTCCACGCGTGCCATGCCATGGCTGTGGTCGGTGATTTCCTTGATGGCGCCGGGTACGGCCAGCGAAAAGCTCGGCCAGCCGCAGTGCGCGTCAAACTTGGTGTCAGAGTCAAACAGCTTGGCGCCACAACACATGCAGTGGTAGCTGCCATCGGCCCAATGGCTTTCGTACTTGCCCGTGAAGGGGCGTTCGGTCGATGCCCTGCGGGTGACTGCAAAGGCACCTGGCTCAGCCTGTTTTTGGGTCAGCAGGGCTTGCCATTCGGTTTCGGTTTTTGAGATGGGGTAGGTCATCGGGTTCCTTCAATGCGGCAAAGACATATGGAGGGGGTGTCACGAACTGCAACTGATGGCAATGTCCGCTGCCCAGTCGGGGGGGAAACCGGCCCATGCTTCAGACTCAGGGTGTTCGTCGCAAGGACGCTCCAAAATACCCAGCAAATCTGCCACCACGGCGAAATTCTTGAGCTTGGCGGCCTGGATGGCGATTTCGCCCAAATAGTTCCGCAACACATACTTTGGGTTAATTTTAAGCATTAAATTGGCCGATAGTCCTTGATTAATATGCGCAATACGCTCTGAATATTGAAGCATCCAGGAATCGAACGCCGGTCGATCGAGGAACAGGTCGCGCACGGTGCTATGGTCGCCAGAGGCCCGGCACTGGCTTAAGCGCCGCCAGAAAATCGTGTAGTCGACACGGTCTTTGGCCATCAGTGCAAGCAGTTTGGACAACAGCGCCTGGTCTTGCAAGGTTTGTGCGTGCGGTTCAGTTGCAGGGGTCGCGGTTGTGTCTGCCAGCACATCCAGCAAGCCCAGCTTGGCGCACATCAACTGGTGTGACTGTTGTTCAAAGGTGGTCTTGAACGATGCAAGTGCATCAAGTGCGAGTTGCTGGTCTTCAATCAAGGGCATGAGCGCCTGTGCCAGGGCGTACAGGTTCCAGTGCGCAATGGCCGGCTGGCGCCCAAAGGCATAACGTCCGCCGTGGTCCGTGTGGTTGCAAATGTGCCCGGGGTCATAGGCATCCAGAAACTGGAACGGCCCGTAGTCCATCGTCAGGCCCAGGATGCTCATGTTGTCGGTGTTCATCACGCCGTGGCAAAAGCCCACCGCCTGCCAATGCGCCACCATCACTGCGGTGCGTTTAGCGACACACTGCAGCATCCCGGCATAGGCATTGCCAGACGAGCCTGGGGTGGTGTGACAGGCGGGGTAGTAGCGCGCCAGGCAGTAGTCGGCCAGCGCTCTGAGCTGGGCTAGCTGGTTGCGGGCGGCAAAGTGCTCAAAGTGGCCAAACCGGATGAAGCTGGTGGCCACGCGCGTGACCACGGCCGAGGTTTCGGGGGTTTCACGCCACACCTCATCGTCTGAACCGGTGACACACAAGGCCCTTGTGGTGGGAATACCCAAGCCGTGCATTGCCTCGCTGCACAAGAATTCGCGAATGCTGCTGCGCAATACCGCACGCCCATCGCCCATGCGGGAATAGGGGGTCAGGCCGGAGCCTTTGAGCTGCACTTCGAGGCCATTGGCCTCGCCCAGCAAAATGGCCCGTCCGTCACCCAGTTGACCAGCCCAGTTGCCAAACTGATGGCCGCTGTAGACGCTGGCCAAAGGCTTGGTGCCGCTGATGGGCAGATTGCCTGCGAGTGCCTGCAGCACGGTATCGGACTGAAAGTGGGTGCGATCCAGCCCCAGCATATCCGCCACAGCCTCGGAACGCCCCACCCAATAAGGCGCGCCGAGCGGTTGTGGTGCCAGCGGCGAAAAGAAGTCTGGCCCCAACTGGTGAAAATGGTTTTGCCACGGCAGGCCAATGTGGACCGTTGGAGAAGATTCGCTGACTGGTTTCATGCCCGCATTGTGTCGTGATGCCGACAAACTCAGGGCGGTCAGGGGTAAGTACCAGTGCCCGCACCCTGGTGATCCTCACCACTTGATGGCATTGGCGCGACCTTAGTACGACTGCTGCAGCGCCGCCGGGTACCCGATGATTTGGCAGTACGATGCCACGCTCACACAAACCAAAGAGGAAACTTGCCATGCTTGGATTGATGCAAAACCAGCCGTTGTTGATTTCGTCATTGATCGAATTTGCCGCGCGCCACCATAACGAAGGTGAGATCGTGTCGCGCCGGGTGGAGGGCGACATTCATCGCTACACCTACCGTCAGGCGGCGAAGCGCGCGCGGCAACTGGCCGGCGTCCTCGATAAGTTTGGCCTGAAGCCCGCCGATCGGGTCGCCTCGATTGCCTGGAACGGTTACCGTCACCTGGAGATGTATTTTGGCGTCAGCGGCTCGGGCCGCGTGCTGCACACCCTGAACCCGCGCATGTCGCCCGAGCAGATCGTGTGGGTCATGAACCACGCGCAGGATCAGATGGTGTGTTTTGACATGACATTTTTGCCCCTTGTCAAAGTGATCCATGGCAAGTGCCCCTGCGTCAGTCACTGGGTTGCTCTGTGTGAGGCGGACGAATTGCCGGCCGATTCAGGCATCCCCAACCTGCTCAGTTATGAAGCCTTGCTGTCAGCCCAGCCCACCAGCTACAACTGGCCCGAACTCGACGAAAACACCGCATCAAGCATGTGTTACACCAGCGGAACCACGGGCAACCCGAAGGCGGCGCTGTACAGCCACCGCTCGACAGTGCTGCATGCGTATGCGGCAGCACTGCCTGATGTGATGGGCCTTTCAGCACGGGATTCGGTTCTGCCGGTGGTGCCCATGTTCCATGTCAACGCCTGGGGTATTCCCTATTCTGCTGCGCTCACCGGGGCCAAGCTGGTCTTTCCGGGGCCGGGCATGGACGGCAAATCCATCTACGACCTGATTGAACTGGAACATGTGACCTATGCCGCCGGTGTGCCCACCATCTGGCAAATGCTGCTTGGCCATATGGAACCCAATGGGCTGCGTTTCTCCACGCTCAAACGCACCGTGATTGGTGGTTCGGCTTGCCCGCCTGCCATGATCACCGCGTTCAACCAAAAATACGGCGTGGAGGTATTGCACGCCTGGGGCATGACCGAGATGAGTCCGCTGGGCACGCTCTGTACGCTGAAAAACAAGCACCTGAGCCTGCCGGATGACGACAAGATGAAAGTGCGCCTGAAGCAGGGGCGCGCCATTTTTGGCGTTGACATGAAGATTGTGGACGGTGCCGGGGCCGAACTGCCCTGGGATGGCAAGACCTATGGCGACCTTCTGGTCAAGGGCCCGTGGGTGCTGCACGAGTACTTTCAGGGCGCGGGCGATGCCGCACCCGTGATGCCGCTGGTTGACGGATGGTTCCCGACCGGGGACGTTGCCACCATTGATGCCGACGGTTACATGCAGATCACCGACCGCAGTAAAGACGTGATCAAGTCTGGCGGCGAATGGATTAGCTCGATTGACCTTGAAAACATTGCCGTGGCGTACCCGGGCGTGGCCATGGCCGCCTGCATTGGCATGCCACACCCCAAATGGGACGAGCGGCCGGTTGTGGCGGTGGTGAAAAAGCCCGGGGCAGAAGTCACCCGGGACGACTTGCTCAGGTTCTACGAAGGCAAGGCGGCCACGGGGCAGATTCCCGATGACGTCGTATTTCTTGACGCGATTCCGATGGGCGCCACC
>CAISLL010000008.1 GCA_903886165.1 uncultured beta proteobacterium
ACCGCTACTTCAACACCGCCAACCGCAAATTCATCATTGGTGACGCCCCCGGCCACGAACAATACACCCGCAACATGGTCACCGCCGCCAGCAGCGCCGACGCCGCCGTGGTGCTGGTCGATGCTACCAAACTCCAGTGGCAAGATCCAGCACTCAGCCTGTTGCCACAAACCCGCCGCCACTCCCTGCTGTGCCATTTGCTGCGCGTGCCAAGCATTGTGTTTGCTGTAAACAAACTTGATGCCTTGGGCGACAACGCCGAACAAGCCTTTGCCAACATCAGCAATGCGCTGGAAACATTTGCCAAGGCCGCCGACATCGAAGTAGCCACCATCGTGCCAATTTCAGCCCTGGTCGGCCACAACGTGGTCGAATCGGTGCAAGGCTGGTGCGGCTACACGGGCCCGAGCCTGCTTGACATTCTGGAACTGCTGCCGGTCACCCCGGCTGACACCGTGCTGCCGCTGGCCTTCCCGGTGCAATGGGTGGAAAAGTTTTCGGCCAGTGCCGACACCTCACGAGGTCGCCGTGTGTTCTGGGGCCGGGTCGCTGCTGGTGTGGCACAAATTGGCCAAAGCATCAAGGTGCTGCCCAGCGGACAAACTGCCACCGTGGCGCAGGTGCTGGGCCACACCCGCAAACCCGGCACCGTGCAAGCCGGCCACAGCGCAGGCATCGTGCTCGACCGCGAGGTGGACGTGTCGCGTGGCGACTGGCTGCTGGCGGTGCAAGCGCCTGCCCCCTCGGCAAACACTGGCGCCGATGATTTCGACGACACCCCTGCACCCACCAGCCTGCCAGCCAGCCGCGAACTCAAGGTGACTGTCGCCTGGATGGACGACGAACCACTGGTGGCCGGGCGCGTTTACTGGGCGCTGCACGGGCACCGCTGGGTCAAGGCACGGGTCAAACGCGTGGTTCACCGCCTCGACATCAACACGCTGGCTGAAGAAGACGCCGACTCATTACCCGCCAACAGCATCGGCCATGTGGAACTGCTGCTGCAGGAAGGCTTGGCGGTGCGTCCTTTCAGCGAATCACGGGTGTTGGGTGCACTGGTGCTGGTGGACACGGCCAGCCACAAAACGGCCGGAGCGGTGCTGGTCAACTGACACAAATCAAGGGCGCCCGGAACGAATGTCACTTTCCCGACAAGTTCTTGGGCGTGTCCCTTTAAAATGCCGCTTTTGCATTAAACCGAAGACAACACAACATGACACATACCGTCACAGAAGCCTGCATCAAGTGCAAATACACCGATTGCGTTGACGTTTGCCCCGTGGACTGCTTCCGCGAAGGCCCCAATTTTTTGACCATCGACCCCGATGAATGCATTGACTGCGCCGTCTGCATCCCCGAGTGCCCGGTGAACGCCATTTACGCTGAAGAAGACGTGCCCAAAGACCAGCGCCACATGACCGCGCTGAACGCCGAGCTGGCCAAACTGCCGACCTGGAAAAGCATCACCAAACGCAAGGCCGCGCTGCCCGAAGCCGAAGAATGGAAAGACCGCACCGGCAAGCTCTCCGAGTTGATCCGCTGATTTGGGCACCCAGCCCCTCACCGCGCACATGCAGGAAACCGGGGTGATTGACACCGATGCCCTGGTCATCGGGGCCGGGCCGGTCGGGCTGTTCCAGGTCTTTCAACTTGGCTTGCAAGGGCTTCATGCCCAGGTGGTGGATGCGCTGGGTGAACCCGGCGGCCAGTGCATCGAGCTTTACCCCGACAAACCGATCTATGACATCCCAGGCGTGGTTTGCTGCAGCGGGCGCGAACTCACGCAGCAACTCCTGAAGCAGCTTGCGCCGTTCAAACCCGGCTTTCACTTCAACCAGATAGTCAGTGAACTCAGCCGCCAGAACGATGGCCGCTGGCTGGTGAACACCCAGCAGCAACGCTTTTGCGCCCGCACCGTGTTCATTGCCGCCGGTGTTGGTGCCTTTGTGCCCAAGGAACTCAAGGTTCAAGGTCTGGCCGCCTTTCTGGGCAGCCGGCTTTTTTACCGTATGGCGCCACCTGCGGTGACAGCGGGCCAAAACGTTGTCGTAGTGGGCGGTGAAGCAGAAGCCATCGACAGCGCCCTGGCAATGGCCGTTGGCGGCCCGGCCCAAGCCAAAAGTGTCACGCTGGTACACCGGCGTGATGTGCTGCAAGGCAGCCCGCAGGCCCTTGCGCGCCTGGCCACGCTGCGCGAAAACGGCAAAATCAATTTTCTGGCCGGGCAAGTCACCAGCTTCGGCTTGACGGACGGCGATTTGAGCAGCCTGGCACTAACCACCCCTGAAGACCAAACCGTGAACCTGCCACTCGACACCCTGCTGGTGTGTATGGGGGTCAGCCCCAAGCTGGGGCCCGTTGCCCAATGGGGTTTGGCCATGGAGCGCAAACAGCTCAGCGTGGACCCAGCCACCTTCTCCACCAGTCAGCCGGGCATTTACGCGGTGGGGGACGTCAACACCTACCCCGGCAAAAAGAAACTCATTTTGTGCGGCTTCCACGAAGCCACGCTGGCCGCCTTCGCAGCCGCCGCGTATCTAAATCCACAAGCCTCCGGGGTGCTGCAATACACCACCAGCAGCGCACTGTTGCAGCAGCGATTGGGTGTGACGTCGCTTTAGGGCATAGGCTCTCTGCAACCGGTTCTTTACCGCCTTGGTCGCTCATAGGCCGATTTCTTGCTAGTCAGACAATCACATGGCCACCCCGGCCACTAAACTGCAATGGCTCCGATCATGCTCAGTTGGTGCTTCACATTTCAAGAATCATGAAAATCTTTGGTGTCGCTGGTCATTCCGGCATGGGCAAGACCACGTTGCTGGAGCGGCTGGTTCCGGAAATCACTGCTCGCGGCCTCGTGGTTTCGCTGATCAAGCACAGCCACAAAAACATCGACATCGATCGACCCGGCAAGGACTCGTACCGTCTTCGCGAATCGGGCTGTAAGGAAGTGCTGCTTTTGGGCAACGACCGCTGGGCCTTGATGCATGAACTGCGCGGCGCACCCGAACCTGCACTGGACTATTTGCTGGATCGCATGCAGCACTGCGACCTGGTGCTGATTGAGGGTTTCAAAAACGGGGATTTCCCCAAGCTGGAAGTCTGGCGCGAAGCGCTTGGCAAATCAACGCTGTGGCCCGAGTGGCCGGGTATCCTGGCTGTTGCCAGCGACGTGACGCCGGCGGGGCTGGCGTCAGCGCCAGTGGCTGAGGGACCGGTCTGGCTTGACCTGTCAGATACCGCATCCATTGCAACGTTCGTGCTTTTGCATGCCGTCAAGCGTTGACCTGACCATGCGCAGGACCCTACGGGCGTCGTCCTTCGCTACCCTTTCGTAACATCCCGACAAAAATCCGTTACCACCTGGTAACGGATTTCGACCCCCGCAGACCCTGCATTTCTGCGGTCTTGCTGGCGCTTTCAGCAGGAAATGTTGCGATGCGCTGGCTGGCGCGAAAACTGCTTGCCTCACTTCAAGTCGATCACCATGTCGACAACCGGCGCCGTGTGCCGGATGGATTGGCGGTATGAGTTGCCAGACACCAGCATCAGGGAGACACCATGAGCACCATTCGCAGCATCTTGAAAAACAAGAAGCCCATGATTTCCGTTGGCACCCATCAAACAGTGTTTGAAGCCGCCGAGAAGATGGCCGAGAACGACATTGGCGCCGTGCTGGTGCTGGACGGCGCAGGCAGGATCGCCGGCATCTTTACCGAGCGCGACAGCCTGCAAAAGGTGACGCGGCGCTGCCTTGACCCGATGGCAACCCCAGTAACAGCCGTCATGACTCAACAGGTTCGATACGCCAAACCCGACTACACGATTGAGGACTGTCTACAACAGATGACCGAGCGGTTCTTCCGGCATCTCCCGGTGCTTGATGACAATCAGGTGCTGCTGGGAATGGTTTCCATTAGCGAACTGGTCAAGGCACTTCTCAAGAAAAAGGAGTCCATCCACGCAGAGACGGACAATTTCATCATCGGCAGTCCACGGTTGGCGCGCCCGGTGAAAATATTTCGACGTCAGGTCCATCAGTGAAGTCAATCACATTGAACCTTCATCAAATGACTTGCTTTCAAATAGCTGTGCCCGGATGGTTCAAGATGGCTGCGCACAACCCAGGCCGAGGTTCTTTTCGTTCAAAAAAAGCAGCGGCGCGGGAGGTTTCTTGCTGGCTTGTGGAACGCCACTTCGTGACCTGTCGGTAGATTTCAGGCCTTTGCGTGCTGCACCAGACGCGGGTGTACTCGCATTCTGCTGAACGGCCTGATCTGTCGCCCTGGTTGGCGGCAACTCGCCCGCACCTGCCATCAAGGCCCATACGCTCAACAGCACTGCCAGGGCTACCCTAGACATGGGATGCCTCCATCGCCGGTTCCACATTCAAAATCTCCAAGTCGAACACCAAATGTTTGCCAGCAAAACGGTGGTTGCCGTCCAGCATGGCGCCTCGTTCGGTCAGTGCCACAACCTTCAGGTTGAACTTGCCCCGGCTACCGCCCGGTGAGAGTTCCATACCGGGCTCAATTTCCAAACCGGGCGGCAAATTTTCACGGACTGCTTCGAACACCAGTTCTGGCCGATGCAGTCCGTAAGCCTGTTCCGGCGCCAAGGCCATATGCGTCTGAAAACCTGGCTTCTGCCCAAGAAGCGCGTCCTCAAGCGCCGGGATTACTTGTTGTTTGCCGCAGACAAACAACAGCGGCTTTGCCCCATCGTCCAGCACCGCGCCTGTGTTTTCGGTCACACGGCAACGCACCGTTACCCGGCTTCCGTGCGATATCGGCAGTTTCATCATGTCTATCTCCTTCTTTGATGTGAGCGCGTCACCTTCCAGACCACCCAAAGCCACAAGGGCGAAGACAGCAAGGCAAATTGCTGCAGCGCCTCCACAAAACTCGCAACACCCTTCACCGGGTATGCTTCTGCCAGGTGGGCAGCAATCAAACTGCGTTCGCCCGGGCCAAGCGGCGCCGCGTTCAAATACTGCATGCGCAGGATCAACAACTCCCAGCCCACCCGGTTATGGCGCTGACTCTCGAAAGTTTTGGCAACATGACACGACGTGCAGCGTGTTTGGGTCAGTTTGACCGGATAGGGCAGCGCGTCCCATGCCGCCTTGTCCGCCGCCTGTTTTTGTGCAGCTTGCACCTCTTCCAGCCTTTGCAATTGCGCTTCTTTCAATTTGTCCGTGGAAAATTCTGCTTCCAGTCGCTTGCGCTCCTGCTCTGTGCGCACCGATGACGGCAACTGATACTCGGCCGGGTCAATATCTGCCATGGCAGGCCTGGCATAGATACAGAACAGCAGGCACAGACTGACCAGAATCCGGCTGATCGGCATTGTTGCGTTGTGGTCCTACTTGCGCCTTGGGTCAGGTGGCGACTTGGCACTCAGTCCCATGGCTGCATTGCGGTCTTCCAGGGCCACCTTCAGGTGATCGGTGCTGAGCCCATGTTCGCGCAGCTTGCGCTCGATGTCAGCCATGTCTTCGGACGTGACGCCCCGACTGGCATAAGTCTGACGGGCCTTGTCCATGGCCAGTTCGGACTGTTTTTTGGGTTTGAGCCACTCCTGATGAGCAAGCGCGTCCTTCGCCACAGCAAGGGCCAGAATTTGCGCCAGCGGCAGATAGGGGTTGGACTTGAGTTCCAGATGCCGACCGGCCTTGGCAATGCCCGACTCAAAATGCGGCAACCAACGGCGCACGAAGGCATAAAGAAAATGTTGGGCGGCTTTTTCTGCTTCGGGGTCGGGTCTGCTGGTTTCCAGACCCTCGGCTGCGCGGCCGTACAGGTAGGACACAAACTCCAGCTGAACTGACACATGATCCGGCAAGTCCTTGAAATGGTCGCCGCGCTCAACCCCATAGTGTTGGTAAAACTGTTCGATTTCGGTGACTGTGCCACCCATCATGGCCCCATCCAGGGCAAAGCAGACATTCAGGTTCACTTCACGCGGTGGCTGCAAAAACATGCGGCTGTACACCTGCAGCAATTGCTCTGGCCCGGACAGCTCCGACAGGGATCCGCACAACGCGTCAAGCGGCGCTGCCAAACCGTAGTTGAGTGAGCGATCCAGGTCGGCCAGATCATCTGCCAGCAGGTCGACAATGGCACGGAAGTGGGCTTCGGTCTGGGGTGTCAGAAATGACTGCGCCAGCGTCAGATAAAACTCGCTGCGCTCATGCAACAGGGCTGGATTCATGGGATCACACAGCTTGTTCATTTTGGCTCCAACAATGCAAAAAAAGCCGGAAGGAGTGTCCTCCCTCCGGCCAACCGGAAAAACCAATCTTCGCTTATTTTTCACCTGGCTCGGCGGCCAGGTTTAGCGTCTTCTCTGCATAAGCCCAACCAGCAAACACCAGCGAGAAGGCCATGATGGTGACCAGCCACTCGGTCGTTGACGGCGTGTAGTCGATCAGGCCGGTCACCCATGAGCCTTTGAACAAGGGCACCAACTGACCGCCGATGATGTATTCATACCGTCCGATGAACATGGCCACCAGAGTTGCCACCGCGGCCACTACCTGCATGTTGCCAACAGCCCGCATCGCCGGATTGGTCATGATGAAGAAGGCTCCCAGCAAGGCAATGACCTCAAGCATGAACCAGGGGGATTTCACCATCATCGACACCATCTGGAAACCGTCCGCATTGGTCCAGAGGCCGTTGACTGTCCGGAACAGCAAGAACACCAGGTAGATGCCAAGCGTGGTCGCGAACAGTTTGGGCAGTGAACCCGTCATGACTTGACGCACCCGCTCTGGCATCGCCTTGGCATCCATGCCATAGGTCAGCTGGTTCATCAGGACGGCAAAGGCGACACCAATCACTGCACCGCAGGCAAGGAACAGCGCCGGCACTTCAGAGCCGTACCAGGCCGGCCGCATCGCCATCAGGCCAAAGGCCGAACCAAGCGTGCCCAGTGCCAGCACCTCCAGTACAAAGCCAGCCCTGGTCAGCCCCTCGCCGCTCCAGTCACCCTTGTGCATCTTGGAGAACTTGAGCACAAGAATGGCGAGACAGACGGCGTAGAAAATGCCCATCCAAACCAAAGCCGAGCCGGGCTGGAAGTTCAGTGGCACCGCCCAGATCATGCGCAACGGGTTCCCCATTTCAAGAGCCAGAGACGAAAACGCGGCCACCAGCGTGATGATGGACAGGAAAGTACAACGCTTGATCAGCGGTGCAAACTGCCGCGCATCAAACATGGCTGCCAGGGCCGCCACCATGGCGAGTCCGGTAGACGCCATTGAAAAGAACACGTAGGTCACCACCAGCAGGCCCCAGGTGACCCCGTTGCTTGCAGTGTTGAACGACGCGTGCCCACTGCCCATCAGGTTGGCCAGCGCCATCCCCAGCGAGACGACCAATGCGGCGCCACCGGCCAGCATGACGGCATTAACCGGCCCTGCGGTTTGAGTTTGTGTAGTCATGATGTTGTCTCCTTAAGTTTTTTCTGCACGGCCACTTGGCACGGCCGGACCCGCGCCGCCTGAGAGGTAGTAAACCTGGGGTTTGTTGCCAGTGTGATCAAGCAAACGCACGCCGCGTTTGTCAGAGATCAAGCGGTTGACCTCGGATTTCGGATTGTCAAGATCACCGAAGTAGCGGGCTGTGGGCGCACAGGTGCGCACGCAGGCCGGTACAAACTCGCGATTCGCTGCGTCGTCATTGGAAAGGTCGGCAATGCCTTTGGGGGCCTTGCTGATCTTGTGGTAGCAGAAGGTGCACTTGGACACCACGCCATCCGGCTGGATGCCAATGCCTTTGGAATTGTCCTGCTGCGGGCCTTTGTAAGGCGGATTCCAGGAGAGGTCACCCTCGCCTTTGAACACGTCCTTGACGTTGGGCTCAATCAAGGGTTTTTCGTCGGTGTAGAAACGCACGCCGTATGGGCAAGCAATCATGCAGTACTTGCAGCCGATGCACTTGTTCCAGTCGATCAGCACCACGCCGTCCTCGGTCTTGTAGGTCGCCCTGGTCGGGCACACATGCATGCATGAAGGGTTCTCGCATTGCATGCAGGGCCGTGGAAACCACTTCAGCACTGGGTGCGGCTGCACGCCTTCGGTGTAATACAAAACATCCTGGTAGTTTTCACCTGGCAGACGGTTGTTTTCCATCTGGCAAGCTGTGCTACACGCCTGGCACCCGGTACATTTGTCCAGGTCGATAACCATGCCCCATTTAGCCATTTTGTGTCTCCTTAATTATTAAGCGCGTTCGACCGTGACTTTGCCGGTGTAGAAGGTCTGCATACCGGAAATGCGATCCGATTGCTGAACCAGAATTTCATCCACATGGGAGCCACGTCCCTCGGCCCAACGGCCCCAGGCCCAATGGCCATGTTCAAACGGCAACACCACAGTGTCAGCGCGGGTCAGCTCGGTCACCCGGGCAATCGCAATGATTTCGCCCAGCGAAGACTTGATCTTGATGCGCTCGCCGTCCTTGAATCCTTTGGCTTTTGCCACGCTGGGGTGCACCTCGGCCACGGCCTGCGTCTTGCCGCCCGCAGCGGGCTGCATCAACGCAATGGCATGCGGAATATTCGCCGTGCGGCCTTCAGCATGCATGGCAGTCTTGGGCGTCACAAAGTGCAGGTCGCCGCTACCGGTGTGCTTCGCTTCCTCGTAGTGTGGAATGTTGTATTTCTCTGGGGAACGACCGGTGGTTTTCAGAATCCAGTCCTTCTTGTGCTCCATATAGGACGACACAAACTCAAACTTGCCGGAATCTGTTTTCAACAACTTGGCCTTCACTGCGGCGGCGTCCATCGGCTTGTTCCAACCCATGCCATCCCACTCGAAGAACTCACCACGCACCTGACGCCAGTGGTAAGGCTTCTTGAACCAGACGCCCTTGGCTTTCCAGGAATCAAAGTCCTTGACACCGTTGTCACCGGGATTCGCCTCAAAACCCTTGGCCATGTGACGCACGATGTTTTCGGCATCCACCAGTTTCTTGAAGTACTCACTGGTTGGGCCATTGATACGGCTGCCAATCTGGATCAGCACGTCAGCAAAAGTCTTGGTGTCATAGACCGGCTTCACTGCGGGTACACGCAACTGCGCCAGAGGCCAGCCCTGGAACGGGTAGGTTGGTGCATCCTGGTAGCGCTCAAGATAGGTGTTGTCAGGCAGGACTAGGTCTGCCATCTTGGCGATCTCGCTCGGGAACGGCGAGGTGTCGATGACGAACATGCTCTTGACCGCCTCTTCCCATTCCTTGCCGGCATTGGCGGTGGAAAACACCGGGTTGGTCATGTAGAACAGTGCGGTATCGAGCTTGTAGCCCGCTGCGCCCGAGAGGTGGTTTTTGCCCACTTCCTGGATCATGTTCTTGGCCATCAGGTAACCGGATTCATCACCCTTCAGATCAATGCGTTTGACTTTCTTGTGGGGGCCGTTCTTGGCATACTCGTCCATGTAATCTTTGGGATCAGCCGGTGCGGGGCCGTAGGCAGGCCCCATCTGATAGGCCAGGCCTCCTTTTGCAAACAGCGAGCCAACCAGCGCATTGAGGGAATGGATCGCCATGCCGTTCAAGACCCCGTTGCTGTGGGTGTGGGCGCCGCGCTCAAACAGCGCAATCGCCGGGCGGGCACCGCCAAAGGCGCGCGCAGCAGCGGTGATAGAAGCTGCCGACAGCGTGGTGACACCCTCGGCCCACTTCGGCGTGCGGTCCTTGAGCTCGGTATTCCACCAGTAGATCAGGCCCTTGACCCACTTCTCACTGAAGGCTGCTTCGTCAAGGGTTTCGCCGGCCTTGAAGTGATTGACACCGTCGGTGAAATTCCCAACAAATGACTTTTCCCACAGCCCTTCAGTCAGGATGACATGGGCCACGGCCAGTGCCAAGGCGCCATCGGTACCGGGCTTGATGATCAAGGCCTGGTCGCTGGCGGCCAGCGTCTGGTTCATGTGCACATCCACGGCAATGATGTGGGTCTTGGGGGTCTTGACGCGCATGGCGCCCCATTGCTGCATGTTGTTGTTGTAGGGTCGGAAGGCTTCCAGGTAATTCGCACCAAACATGAACAGGCAGTTGGCGTTGGCATAGTCGTACGAGTTGTAGGACGCATTGCCATCGGTGCACTGCTTGGCCAGCACTGAGCCGTCCGAGCAGATCGACGAGTGGCCGATGGGCGCATTGGGCGAGCCATAAAGTTCACCAAACGGCACAATGTTCACACCGACGTCAGAAGCACCCCAGCCGCGCCCGAAGAACAGGCCAAAACGGTGTGATTCCTGTTTGTCGCGCAGTGTGTTCAGGCGGTCAGCCACAGTTTTGTAAGCCTCATCCCACGAGATCGGAACAAACTTGGGATCCTCGTTGCGGCCCTTCTTGGGGTTGGTGCGTTTCATCGGGCCTTTGAAACGGTCCGCGTCGTACAACATGTAAGTACCCAGGTGACCTTTGGGACAGAGTTTGCCGTTGGCAATCGGGTGGTCGTTGCTGCCGTAGATGGCATGCACCTTGCCATTGGTGGTGTAGACGTCAATGCCGCAACGCGCCGGGCACTGCGCGCAAATGCTCTTGGTCACAACCGTGTTGGCAGATGCCTCCGGTGCTGCGGCCTGCGCCTCGGACAGGGTTGAAAACCCGGCGAGTTTGGTACCCCCCAGGCCGACGGCACCTGCTGCGCCTGCTGCACTGGTGGCCTGTATAAAGCCGCGTCGCGATACTTTTGGTTTCAGGATGTTCATTCCTCGTCTCCACGTTGTTGTAAAAAAACTCCGGCATGTGCGGAGTCGACTGGCACAGGCTTTACAGCAAAGCTTGTGCCAGCTTTTTCAACGCCTGGGGCCAAACAGGGACTGAAACGCAGAGCTGGCAAGGTTGCGACGCTTTTGACACTGGGGGCAGATGCCTGTGTCGTCGCCCTTCTCGGTGTAAACCCTAGTGCACTCCAGGCAGGTCTTTTCGCCAAAGGACGTCAGGCGAATGGGTTGATCCGGTAACACATCTTGGGCACCTGCGTAACCGTTTGGTAACACGCTCAATGCTTCCTCTGGGCAAATTACTTGGCATTCGCGGCACCCAATACACAGCTGGGTGTCAAACATCAGTTCCGTCCGGTTTCCCTGCTCGAACACCACCAACGCGCCTGTCGGGCAGATGCTGGCGCAAAGCTGGTGGTTACAACAAGCGGCAGACACATCAACCCTATCGAACAGGCAGCGCGGCTGACCTCCATGACCTGCCTTGGCGATCAACGCCGTTCCCAGCAACAGGCGTTCTCTTTCAGTGGATGGCACGGGGGTTTTTTCGAATCCGCGCCTGCGCCTGACCTCTGCCCCAGACAGCGGCATGACCTTGTCGACAACAACTGCCGTCTTGGCGCTGAGCATGCTGAAGAAGCCGCGTCGGCCAAGCTTGGTCTCGGTCACAGGCAAGGGAATCTCGGCGGGCATCAATTTCTGCGGCAGGGGGTCAAGGCGCGGGCGCGGCAGTTTCTCATCACGCAGCCCTGCTGCCTGCAGCAGCGCCCTGACCTGCGCCAGAGCGCCTTGCGCCGGGTGTGTGGCGGCGCCACCGGCACTGCAGCTAGCGCACCAACCCCGGTCGATCAGTTCAAGCACACTGTCCCCGGCGCTGGCCACCAGTTCCAGCATGCGCCCAGCGCTTAGGCCCCCCAGGCACGGCACCCGCACTGCCCCGTCAGCAGAGAGTTGAGTCGGCACCTTCCAGCAATCCACTGTGATCGTGGTTATCCTTTCCTGCACCTGCTGTGCCACAACAAAGCCTGGCTGTGCCAGTGCGCCCATTGGGCAAACTGCGGCGCAGCGTCCGCAGCGCACACAATCGTCTGTCAGTTCAATGGCCTGCTCAACAACGCGTATGGCCTTGACCGGACAAGTGCTTTCACAAGCTCGGCAGGTGGCATAACGAGGCGCACGCAAAACCAGACAGGCATCGTCCAGCAAACTCAGTGGCAAACCGTCACGCAGCGTCCGGTATTTGACTTCTGGTGCGTCGTCGGTGCTTGTTGCCATCAAGATTCCTTTGCAATTGCGGCGGGTGGAAACATGTCGGGACAGCTGGCACAACACGGCAACACCCCCGCCTGAGTGTGCTGCCCGGCCTGGTCATGCAACAACTGAGCCAGGTTTTTGGGCTAGGGTTTTCATGCTTGTTGCATTGACTTACAGGCGCCACAATGCGCCTCCATTCACCACAATCGGTTTTCCGCGCACCATGCATCGCCGTCAATGTCTTGGCCTCATCGCCTGTCAGGTTCTATTGCCGGCCTTTTCAGGCAACACCAGCGCGGCAGAAGCGGCCAAAAGCGAGCTTCGCATCGGACTGACGCCGGTTTTCCTGGACGACCAGCTTGATTTTCTGAAGAAATTGCGGGCCTACCTGTCTGATCGACTTGGCGTGCCGGTGCAATTCGTCCAGCGCGGAAGTTACCGTGAAATTGTCGAGCTGATTCGGTCCGACAAAATTGACTTTGCATGGTTGTGCGGCTTTCCTTACGTCAAATATCGGCGCGACATGCGCCTGCTTGCGGTGCCGCTCTACCACGGCAATCCGCTCTACCAGTCTTACTTTATCGTTCCCTCAGGCGACACCAGCACCACATCGCTGCTTGATCTGGGGGGCAAGATGTTTGCCTATTCCGATCCGGACTCAAACTCCGGCTACCTTTACCCACAGTATCAATTGCTGCAGGCAGGCAAAAGCCCGACCACCTTTTTTTCGCGCCCGTTTTTTACCTGGAGCCACCGCAAGGTCATTGAAGCAGTGGGCATCGGGCTGGCCCAGGGTGGTTCTGTCGACGGTTATGTATGGGACATGCTTGCCACGGTCCACCCTGAACTCACAGCGGCAACCCGGGTTGTGAGCAGATCCCCGGAGTTGGGTTATCCACCCTTTGTGGCGCGCAACAGAATCCCCCCCGACACCTTCGCAAGGATGCAGCGTGTGCTGCTGACCATGGCCAGAGATGAGCAAGGCGCACAACTTCTGAAAGTGTTGCATCTTGATGGTTTTATCCCGGGCAATGACAAGCTCTTTGATTCCATAGCCAACATGGCAAGGGCATTGGCCGGGGGGAAAACTTGAAGCTGTTTCAACCTTTCAACCTCAGCCTGCGGTACAAAATTCCGATGCGGGTCATCGGGCTGGTGCTGATCACGGCTTTTGTTGTCACTGGCTCCATGGCATTTCGAGAGTACGATGCCTCGCGGCGGGACCTTGTTGCCCATTCGGCCGGACTGGGGCGTGTTCTGGCCGACACCCTGACCGCCCCCATGATCCACGACGACTTGTGGCGGGCCTACGAAATCATTCGCTCTCCCCAGCGCCATCAAAGCGGTGAATTTGACACCTTGGTGGCGGACATCGTGGTCGTGCTCGACGCTGAGTTCCGCAGCTTCGTGACGACGCAGCCAACCCGTTTTCCGATCGGCATCAACCCGGGGCTGAATGAGGACGACTTCAATTTTGTCAGGCTGTCGATGCAGGACGACGACATCGGCCGGCAGCGCCTGGTCGAGCCTCCGCAATCCGACAACCTGTACATGATCACACCCGTGATGGCAGACGGCGTGTTGCTGGGGCAACTCGTGTTGGGGTATTCGCGCCAGGTCTTTATTGCCCGCTTGAACAACCACGTCAAGCGCTCGATTCTGGTCACCCTTCTGGTACTGGCAGTCATGCTGCCATTTTCGGTGTGGTGGGCAAAAATGCTGGCCGACCCCCTGGTGACATTGGTTGAGGCTATGAAGAAAGTGGCCGTTGATTTGCCTGATCCGGCGGACATTCCTGACATTCCCACTGGCGATGAGATTGGCCACCTGGCTGTTTCGTTTCGCAGCATGCTGACTGATTTGCGGGAAAAGCAAGAGATTGAAAAGCAGATGCTTGTCACAGAACGCCTCGCTGCAGTCGGTCGCCTGTCCGCCGGTATCGCACACGAAATCAACAATCCGCTGGGCGGCATGCTCAACGCGCTCAGCACATTTCGACGCCACGGTTCGCATGACCCGCTGACCGAAAAAACAGCCTCCCTGCTTGAGCGTGGCCTGCGCCAGATCAAGGACACGGTAGGTGCACTGCTGGTGGAAGCCAAGGTTGTGAGCCATTCCCTGACACCCGACGACATTGACGACGTGCACATCCTCTTGCAGTCTGCCATTGAAAAAAAATCTGCCCGGTTTCTCTGGTCCAACGGGGTTGGCGAGGCAGTACCACTGAGCTCGACACTGGTGCGCCAGGTGCTGCTCAACTTGCTTCAAAATGCCGTCCAGGCGATCGAGTCGGGGGGACTGATTGACTGCAAGGTCGAAGTCATCAACGAACATCTGATCATCGCTGTCGAGAATGATGGTGGCTTTATACCGGCAGATCGTCTTCCGTTCCTTTTTGAGCCATTCACCACTGGCCGTGCTGAGGGCAACGGACTGGGGCTTTGGGTGACTTATCAGATCGTTCAGCAATTGGGAGGTGGACTGGATGTTGACTCACATCCTGGTCTGACCCGTTTTGTAGTGGATCTGCCTTTTCCGGAGCAATCATGAAAAACCTGCCTTTGTGCCTGATCGAAGACGACGAGATCATGGGCGAATCACTGCAGGATCGCTTTCAGCTTGAAGGCTTCAATGTCCATTGGCTGCGCACCTTGGCCGGTGGCAGGTCGGCCCTGTTGCACCAGCGATTTGGCGCCGTGGTGAGCGACATTCGTCTGCCTGATGGCGATGGTGGCGACTTGTTTCTTGAGGTGCGTCAACAGTCGCCCAACGCACCGCCCTTTATTTTCATCACCGGCGACGGCACCATTGACCGTGCCGTGACGCTGCTGAAAGCCGGGGCCTGCGACTACGTGACCAAGCCTTTTGACCTGGACCGGCTGGTTGAAAAGGTGCGAGAGGTCATACAGCCTGCGACAGAAGTTGCAGATCCCGCACCATCCGGCGTTCTGGGCGTTTCTGCGGCCATGCAGCGCATTGAGCAGAGTCTGCCGCGCCTTGCCCGCCATGCAAGTGCCTTTCTGATCACGGGTGAGTCCGGCACCGGCAAGGAACATGTCGCCAAGCTGTTCCACGAGTTCGCCCGCGATGGTGCGGATTGCCCATTTGTCGCGGTGAACTGTGCCGCCATGCCCGAAGGCCTGATGGAGGCCGAACTGTTTGGATATGAAAAAGGCGCGTTCACCGGCGCAGTACGCATGAAAAAGGGTCTTCTGGAACAAGCCAGTTGCGGCACACTTTTTCTTGATGAAATTGGCGAGATGCCCTTGTCGATGCAGGCCAAACTCTTGCGCACCATTCAGGACAGGCGTATCACACGGGTCGGCAGCGAGATGTCCATTCCTGTCGGGTTTCGGTTGGTCTGCGCGACCCACAGGGATCTGAAAGGCATGGTGGCACAGGGCAGTTTTCGTGAAGACTTGTTTTATCGGATCAACGTCATTCACGTGAAGGTGCCTGCGTTGCGCGAACGGCCACAGGACATCCTTTATTTTGTGCGCTGCTTTCTGGACGATTTTCAGCGCCAGCATGGAGGAGAACGCCGCATCCTGGACCACAAGGCCGAACGGGTGTTGCTGGAATACCCTTGGCCAGGTAACTTGCGCGAGTTGAAAAACGCCATTGAACGCGCCTGCATCATGGCCCTGGACCGGGTGTTGACAGCCGATGCGTTCTTTGAGGAATGCAGCTTGCCATTGCCCGCGGATTCCAGCGGCGACACGCTCACCGAGTACATGGCCCGGGTCGAACGCGAGTACCTGACGCGCGCTCTTGCACGCTGCGAAAATCACATGGGCAAGACGGCCACCGAATTAGGCATCAGCCGGAAGAACTTGTGGGAAAAAATGCGCAAACTCGGCATTCGCAGCGAGTCGGAAGTTGATATCTGAACAACACGTTTCACTCTCAAAATTGATACCCGGTCATAGTTGATACAAATAACTGAGGCATACGCACGACATGGACATCCCCGGCAGCAAAGAAATTTCTGACTATGCCAACACCCTGATCCATTCACGCCACAACGTCTCACCCCGGCGTCTGAGTGACCCGGGCCCCAGCCCTGAGCAACTGCAATTGATTTTGGGCGCAGCATCCGCCGCGCCCGATCACGGCCGCTTGATGCCCTGGCGCTTCGTCGTGGTGCCGCAGACCCAGCGTGAGCGACTGGCAAGTGTCTTCGGCCAGGCTCTGCTTGACCGTGACCCGAATGCCAGCCCGGATCAGGTTGAAAACGCTCGCGAGAAAGCCTATCGGTCGCCTTTCCTGATGCTGGCAATTGCCTGCCTGACTGACCCCAAAGAGCGCGATGACTCCGTGAAAGGGCGAGGCATGCACCATCCAGAGTCAACCGAATCCGAAATTGGCGATGCCGAACGATTGGTGTCTTTTGGTTGCGCAATTCAAAACATGCTGTTGTCGGCCCATGCTGAAGGCTTTGGCACAGGTTTGACGAGTGGTCAAGCGATGCGCTCGCAACGACTGCGCGAGCTATTTGGTCTGCGTGACAACGAACAGGCTGTTTGCTGCATCAACATCGGCACCGTGACCAAACATAAACCCTCGAAATTGAGGCCTGTCGTTTCAGATTACGTTTCTGAACTGGGCCTTCCATGAAAGGCGACTGCGCTTCTTCCTTGCCTCTTCCCTGAGCGGTTGCGGCGCA
>CAISLL010000009.1 GCA_903886165.1 uncultured beta proteobacterium
AGCCCAAAGCCGGGGGACATTCGCGTAGTCAGGTACACGACGTGCGCTGCGGGTTCAAATCCACTGCAAAGGCATGACAACACCAGTAAATTAAGTCAACCATATACAATCCGTATATTGCATTTTTTGGAGTGCGCCATGACCACCACCGCCGCCGTTTTCATGTCAGGCAACAGCCAGGCCGTGCGCCTGCCCAAAGAATTTCAGTTGCATTCCAAGCGTGTCCTGATTGAGCGCCGGGGTGATGAAATTATTCTGCGGGAAAAGAAAGCCACCGTGCGGGACATCCTGAAAAGCCTTCCCACCTTGAGCCAGGAGGCTCGCCAAGAATGGGAACAGGTTGAGGCCCAGATCGACGACCCTGCACCGCAAGACCGCGACTGGAGCGCCCAGTTTGGATCAGAGGCAAGCCCGTCCAAGTGAAATACCTGCTCGACACCAACATCATCAGCTACTTTTTGCGCGACGCTTCGCCCGCCTTGAGCCAACGCATTCTGGACAGCACCCCCGACACGCTGGCCATTTCGATCATCAGCGCGGGCGAGTTACGTTACGGGCTGAGCAAACTGACGCCTTCCAAACGCGCCACAGAATTGACGCACCACCTCAACGCCTTGCTCACTGCCATCAACGTCCTGCCGCTGCCCTCGAATGCCGCGCAACACTACGGCAGCACCAGAGCACAGCTTGAAATCTCTGGCACACCCATTGGCGGCAACGACTTGTGGATTGCAGCCCATGCCCTTGCCCAAAACATGACCCTGGTGACCAACAACACCCGCGAATTTGAGCGGGTACCGGGCTTGCGACTGGAGAACTGGCTTTAGGAGCAACTGAGCATGCTGATTGACTTCTTCTACACCCTGCGCGCAGCCAAGCTCCCGGTCTCGGTCAAGGAATTCCTGACCCTGCTCGAGGCGTTGAAACTCGGCGTGGTCGGACCCAAAACTGCGCAGTCTGATGACGACAGCGACACCCCCAGCGGTTACAAGATTGACGATTTTTACTACCTGAGCCGCGCCACCCTGGTCAAGGACGAAAAGCACTACGACAAGTTCGACAAGGCGTTTTCAGCCTACTTCAAGGGCATTGAGCTGGTGACCGACTTCACCCAAGACGTGCCGCTGGACTGGCTCAAAAAGACACTGGAAATCAACCTGACCCCCGAGCAAAAGGCAGCCATCGACAAAATGGGCTGGGACGAGCTGATGGAGACGCTCAAAAGGCGCCTCGAAGAGCAAAAAGAGCGCCACGAAGGCGGCTCTAAATGGATTGGCACCGGCGGCACCAGCCCGTTTGGTCATGGTGGTTACAACCCGCAGGGCATCCGCATTGGTGGGGCGGGCAAAAACAAAAGCGCTGTCAAGGTGTGGGAGCAGCGCGCCTACAAGGACTACGACGACACGCAGGAACTCGGCACGCGCAACATCAAGGTGGCGCTGCGCCGCCTGCGCAAGTTCGCCCGTGAAGGCCACATCGAAGAGCTGGATCTGGACAGCACCATCCACAGCACAGCGGCCAATGCGGGCTACCTGGACATCAAGATGCGCCCCGAGCGGCACAACAACGTCAAGGTGCTACTGCTGATGGACGTCGGCGGCACCATGGACGAGCACATTGCCCGGGTCGAAGAACTGTTTTCAGCAGCCAAGGCCGAATTCAAACACCTGGAGTTTTATTACTTTCACAACTGCGTGTATGACTTCATGTGGAAGAACAACCGGCGCCGTTATGCCGAAAAATTTGCCACCTGGGACATCCTGCGCAAGTACAACAAGGACTACAAACTGATCTTCATCGGTGACGCCACCATGAGCCCTTATGAAATACTGCAACCCGGTGGCAGTGTGGAATACAACAACGAAGAAGCCGGCGTGACGTGGCTCGGGCGGCTCACCAGCACCTTCCCCCGATTCGCCTGGCTCAACCCGGAGCCGCAAGGTGTCTGGCAGTACCGCCAGAGCATCAGCATCGTGCAGCAACTCATGAGCGGGCGCATGTTCCCGCTCACCCTCAAAGGTTTGGAAGACACGATGCGGCTCCTGAGCAAATGACACGTCTTCAACTGGCAATGTGCTTGATGCTGGTTGTGCCTGTTGTGGCATTGGCTCAGCCTGATGTCGCCGCGACGAGTGACATTGGCACCAGCGGTTCCCCAGAGGCGCCGCTCGCCGACGAGGCTGCGCCAACGGGAACTGCAGCGCCCGCCAATTCAGCCTTTGACATCCACATTGACGCACCGGACGACATCCAGCAGCTGCTCACGCGCCATCTGGAATTGCAGCGCTACCGCGAACTCACCGACCTGAACGACGACGAGCTGGCGCGCCTGATGGCCCAGGCCGAGCAACACGCCCGCAAACTGGTCGGCACACTGGGCTATTTTTCGCCCACTGTGGTCATCACACGCCAAAACGCCAGCACCACCAGTCCCAGGCCCGTGGTCAACATCCGCGTCGTTCTGGGTGAAGCCACGCGCGTGCAGCAACTCGACATCCAATTCACCGGCGCCATCGCGACCGATCCCGCAGCAGCGAAGCAACGTGAAGACATCCTGTCGGAATGGTCACTGCGCACGGGCGAGCGCTTCACACAAACCGCCTGGGACACCGCCAAACTGCAGGCGCTGCGCCAGCTCACCACGCAGCGTTACCCAGCAGGGCGCATCAGCAGCACACTGGCCGACATTGACCCCGACACTGCCCAGGCGCGCCTGCAAATCACGCTGGATTCAGGTGCCGCCTATCACATTGGTGATTTGGCAATCGACGGCTTGGAGCGCTTTGATGCCGCCCTGGTGCAGCGGCTGGCCCGCCTCACCCCCGGCGCAGATTACAGCCAGGCAGAGCTGGTTGCCGCGCAACAGCGCCTGTCTGACAGCGGCTACTTTGACTCGGCTTTTGTCACCGTGGACACCACGTCCGACCCCAAGGCGGCCCAGGTGCTGGTCACGCTGCGCGAAGCGCGCCTGCAAAAGCTGGTGCTAGGCGTGGGCATCAGCACCGACAGCGGGCCGCGGCTGTCTGCCGAACACACCCACCACAAGGTGCCCGGCATTGGCTGGCGCGCCGTCAGCAAAATCCAGCTCGACCGCGAAATGCGCGCCATCGGCTCCGAACTGACCTCGCCACCCGACCCCAACAACTGGCGCTGGGTGGCTTCGGGCCTGCTGCAAAACCAGTTGCTCGGCACCGACGATGTCACCAGCCAGCAACTGCGCGCCGGGCGCAAACAAAGCAACCAGCGCATTGACCGCAACATCTACCTGCAATACGACCGCGCCGAATCAGTCGACACCGACACGACACAGTCTGTGCTTGCCCAATCCATCAGCGCCAACTACGCCTTTGCCGTACGTTATTACGACACCCTGCCCTTCCCCACCAGCGGCTGGGGCTGGGGCGCCGAAGTGGGCGGTGGCACCACACTGGGCAGCGCACCGCAGGCTTACACCCGGTTGCTGACGCGCTGGCAAGGCTTTTGGGGGCTGGACCAAGGCAGCCACACCCAGGCCAGCGCCGGACGCATCGCCATGCGTGCATCGGCCGGTGCCATCCTCGCCAAAGACGGCATCAGCCTGCCCAGCACCCAGTTGTTTCTGGCCGGTGGCGACAACAGCGTGCGCGGCTACGGCCTGCATGACATCGGCGTCACGCTGGCTGACGGCAGCACCACCGCTGGTCGTTGTCTGACCACTGCCAGCGCCGAGTGGCAACGCCCGATTCGCATCAATGGCCGTCTCAGCGAATGGGAAAGCACCGTGTTTGTGGATGTCGGCGCAGTCGCCAATCAACCCTCTGAGCTCAGCCCCAAGGTCGGCGTGGGTGTCGGTGCGCGCTGGAAAAGCCCGGTCGGGCCGCTGCAAATTGACCTGGCCTACGGGGTCGATGTGAAACGCTTTCGGCTGCACATGAACCTGGGCTTTACCTTCTGATGCGCGCCCTGCGACTTACCTTGAAACTGCTCGCCGCCACGCTGCTCACCGTGTTGGCGCTCGCTGGTGCACTGTGGTTGTGGAGCGGCACAGACAGCTCTCTGGCCACCTTGCTGATAAGGCTGCAGAGGTTTTTGCCTGCAGACCAGACCCTGGAAGCCAAAGACGTGCGCGGCTCAGTGCAGGGCGGCGGGCACATCGGCTGGCTGCGCTGGCAACGCGGCGACCTCTCGGTGGAAGCACAAGACATTGGCGTGCGCTGGACGCTTGGCCCCTTCTTCAACAAACAGCTGCGCTTGAGCGAACTCACGGTGGCGTCCCTCAAGATTGACGACCGCAGCACCCGCACAGACAAGACCCCACCCTCTCCACCCACAGGCTTGACGCTGCCGATCACCATCGACGTGCCGTTCAAGGTGGCCAGCATCACCTGGACCGGCACCACCACGCTCGACGCCACCGAGGTCACTGGACACTATATCTTCAATAGTTACTCACACAAGCTACATAAGGGCTACGGTCGGATTTCTTCAGGAAAATATCAATTCAGTGGCGAGTTGCAGGCCACCGCCCCGATGGTGCTCACCCTGCAGGTCAACGGGCAGATCCTGACCCAGGTGCCGTCCAGCCAGACACCGTTGACAGTGACCGCCACGGCACGGCTCGCCGGCCAGCTGGCTGGGCCGCAGGCCATGCTGACGCTGCAAGCGACCCTGACGCCTGAGTTGTCGGCTGTGCCTGCCCCGCGCGCTGGCAAATCCGAGGCGATGCAAGCCACTGTGTCAGCGCAAATTGCCCCGTGGCAAACCCAGCCGCTGACACAAGCCCATGCCAAGTGGCAAGCCCTGAACCTGGCCGCGCTCTGGCCACAAACGCCACAAACCCAGCTCACGGGCGACGCCAGCGTGACCCCCGCAGGCACTGGCTGGCAAGGCAAGGTCAACCTGTCAAACACCCTGCCCGGCCCATGGAACCAGCAGCGCCTACCGCTTACCACCTTGCAGGCCATCGTGGCTTATGACCATGCGCAGTGGACCCTGAGTTCAGTGCGCGCCGCTGGTGCGGGCGGCAGCCTCACAGGCGCTGGCCAGTTCAACGTCGGGCTGTGGGAGGGCCAAGCCAGCCTGCAAGGCGTGAACCCAGGCGCTGTCGACACCCGCTTGGCTAGCGCGTCACTGAGCGGCCAGCTACAAGCCGAGCAAAGCACCAGCGGCATTCGTTTTAACGCGCAGCTTGACGCTGACCCCAGCAAAACCCGAGCAATCAAAACGGGCCCTGTGCAGAAAAGTTTGCAGGCGCTAGAAATAAAAAGCCTGCAAGCCCAAGGCCAGTGGACGGCACCCTTACTCACACTCAGCAGTCTGCGCATCGACGCGCCAGACGCCCGGCTTGAAGGCAAACTGACCTACCAGACTGTCAA
>CAISLL010000010.1 GCA_903886165.1 uncultured beta proteobacterium
AAAGTTCGCTGGCAAATGCCACCTCTGCCGGACCATGCATTTTGGGCTTGACGATATAGACCGATCCCTTGCGCGAGTTCCGAATTGCGTCCTTTTTTGTTTTGGCGAGGTCATGCATCGCAATCGTGGTGGTGACCACGGCGTCCAGGATGCCCTCGGGAATTTCGCGCTCAACGCCCGCCTTGTCGGTGTACAAAATGGCCGGGTTCGTCATCAGGTGACCGACGTTGCGCACAAACATGAGGCTGCGACCATGCAGGCGCACCGGCTTCTTGCCGTCCGGCGCGGTATAGAGGCGGTCGGCATTCAGGCCCCGGGTGATGGTTTTACTGCCCTTGGCGACTTCTTCGGTGAGCGTGCCTTTCAGAATGCCGAGCCAGTTGCTGTAGGCCAGCACCTTGTCGTCAGCATCCACCGCAGCCACGGAGTCCTCCAGATCCAGAATCGTTGACAAGGCGGCTTCCACCACCAGATCGGCCACGCCGGCCGGGTCACTTGCACCGATGAGGGTGGTGCGGTTGATGATCAGGTCCAGGTGCAGCCCGTTGTGCACAAAAAGCACCGAACTTGGGGTTTTTGCGTCGCCCTGGTAGCCTACCAGCTGGGTGGTGTCAAGCAGGCTGGTGTTGCTGCCGTCGGCCAGCTTCACCGCCAGTTTGCCGCCCTTGATGCGGTAGTCCACCGAGTCCACATGAGAGCCTTTGCGCAGCGGGGCGCAGCGGTCCAGCACATGGCGGGCATAGGCGATCACCTTGGCGCCGCGCTTGGGGTTGTAGCCGCCATTTTTACCGACTTTTTCGCAACCCTTGGCCTCGTCAATCACGTCTGTGCCGTAGAGCGCGTCATAGAGGCTGCCCCAGCGGGCGTTGGCGGCGTTCAGGGCGTAGCGGGCGTTCAAAATCGGCACCACCAGTTGCGGGCCGGCCTGTTTGGCCAGTTCGGAGTCGACATTGGAAGTGGTGATGCGGGCCTTTTTGGGCGACTCGACCAGGTATCCGATGCGCTCCAGAAACGTGCGGTAGGCAGGCATGTCCGAGATGGGGCCGGGGTTGGCCTTGTGCCAGGCATCGAGTTCGTTCTGCAGGCGGTCACGTTCAGCCAGCAGGGCGATGTTTTTCGGTGCCAGATCCTTCACGATGGACCCAAATCCCTTCCAGAATCTGGCCGGTGCGACACCGGTGCCCGGCAGCACCTGGTTTTCAATGAATTGGCACAGGGTGTTTGCGACTTGCAAGCCGTTTTTGGTGGTGCGTTCGGTCATGGTGGAAAGGTCCAGAGTTAAAAATAGAAAAAATCAGGAAAAAAAGTCCAGCACCGCGCGCAAATCGTGCCCGGTGCGGGTGGGTAGGGTGCCCAGTTCTTCAAAGGGCAAACGGTAACGGTTGACCCAGAGCGTTTGGTAGCCGAACCAGGTGGCTGCGAGGGCGTCCCAGGCGTTCGAACTGACAAACAGAATGTCGGGTGCGGCCAGTCCTGTGGCCTGTTCGCCCAGGCCGTAGGCGTCCGGGTGGGTCTTGAATTTGCGAATCGGGTCGACGCTGATGACATGGGCCAGCAAGTCGGAAAACCCCGCAGACTGCACGCCAGCGTCCAGCATGGCTTGGTCGCCGTTGCTCAAAATGCCAGTCGGGATGCCACGGGTTTTGAGCTCTTGCAGCACGCAGAGGTTTTCGGGGAAGGCATTCAGCTGTTGGTATTGGTCAAGCAGGCGCTGCACCTGGGGACCGTGATTTTCCTCAAAATTTTGATCAAATTGGCCTGCAGCGCTTTTTGATGGGTCACTGACAACTATCTTTTTAATAGCATACACCAGGGCGGCTCGTGTCAGGACGCTGAATGGCTGGTAATGTGCGCCGTGGTTGCAGGTGGTGACCAGGCGCGTGTATTCAATCTGTTTGTCGCGCCACAATACACTCAATGCCTGGCCGCGGCCGGGGAACAATTCCTCGGCCAGTTGCGCCACGCTGTAGACATCAAACAGCGTGCCATAGGCATCGAACAGCACGGCAAGCGGCGGACCGTTGGACAGCGTGCGGTCGGAGGCGGTGTTGGGCGAGGTTCCTTGCATGCCCTGATTTTACGAAACGCTGTAGCCGTTATTCACAGCCAGCCGAGGCAACAGCTGTGACAATAATGCAGGTAATCTGCATGCTTTGCCTGCTTGGACATCAGTTGGCCCGGTCGCCCTTTCTTGTTTTTAACGCTTGTTTGCCCATACCATGAGTCAACCCACTGAAGCTGTCACGTCTCGCACCTTGCCCCTGGCGGGTCTGCGTGTGGTCGAATTCACCCACATGGTGATGGGCCCGACCTGTGGCATGGTGCTGGCCGACATGGGGGCCGAGGTGATCAAGGTCGAGCCACTGGAAGGCGACCGTACCCGGCATCTGCTGGGTGCCGGTGCCGGCTTTTTCCCGATGTTCAACCGCAACAAGAAGAGCATCGCTATCAACCTGCACCAGCCAGCTGGGGCCGCAGTGGCGCGCAAACTGGCACTGAGCGCCGATGTGGTGCTGGAGAATTTCAAGCCCGACACCATGGCCAAGTACGGGCTGGATTACGCCAGTTTGTCGGCGCACAACCCGCGCCTGATCTATGTGAGCCACAAGGGTTTTTTGCCCGGCCCCTACGAGCACCGCACCGCGTTGGACGAGGTGGTGCAGATGATGGGAGGCCTGGCCTACATGACCGGTCGCCCGGGTGACCCGCTGCGTGCCGGCACCAGTGTCAACGACATCATGGGCGGCATGTTTGGGGCGATTGGCGCGTTGGGCGCTTTGATCCAGCGCGGCATCACCGGCCGTGGGCAGGAGGTGCAAAGCGCGTTGTTCGAGAACAATGTTTTTCTGGTCGGCCAGCACATGCTACAGTACGTCATGACGGGCCAACCCGCAGCCCCGATGCCAGCGCGCATTTCACCGTGGGCGGTGTATGACGTCTTCACGGTGAAAGACGGCGAGCAGATTTTCATCTCGGCGGTGAGTGATGCCCAGTGGGCCACGTTTTGTGACGTGTTCGGGTTCACGGACCTGAAGGCAGACCCGCGGTACGCCTCAAACAACGACCGGGTGCGCGAACGCCCCACTCTCATGCCCTTGCTGAGGGCGCGTCTGTGCGGCTACAGCGCTGCCGAGATCGCCACACTGATGGAGTCCAACAAACTGCCCTACGCACCGATTCGCAAACCAGAAGAGCTGTTTGACGATGAGCACCTGCTGGCTACCGGCGGCCTGGCCGACATGACCTTGCCCGACGGCCCGCACGCGGGTCAGGTGAGCAAGGCCACTTTGTTCCCGTTCACCATGGATGGCCAGCGCCTGGGAGTGCGCCTGAGCCCGCCGGTGCTGGGTGCAGACACGGATGAATTGTTGGGCGCATTGGGGTTTGATGCGGGTCAGGTGCAGACCTTACGTGGCGCAGGCGCTGTCGGATGAGCAGGCTCAAACAACTCGAAACCTTCGTGGCCGTGGCCGCCCGTGGCGGTTTGACGGCGGCGGCCAAGGCCGAAGGTGTGGCACCGGCCATCATCGGGCGGCGGCTCGATGCGCTGGAAGAGCGCCTGGGCGTGAAACTGATGGTGCGCACCACCCGGCGTGTGTCGCTGACGCACGAGGGCAGTGCCTTTCTGGAAGACTGCCAGCGCCTGCTGTCGGATCTGGCCAACGCCGAGGCCAGTGTGTCAGCGGGCGGCATCAATGCCAGCGGCCACCTGAGCCTGACCGCGCCGGCTGGTTTTGGGCGCCGCCATGTGGCGCCACTGGTGCCACGTTTTCGCGAGTTGCATCCGGAGGTAACGATTGCACTGAACCTGAGCGAGCGGGTGGTGGACCTGGCGGCTGAGGGGTTTGACTGCGCAGTACGTGTCGGTGAAATGCCCGACTCCTCTCTGGTCAGTGTGCGTCTGGCGGACAACCGCCGCCTGTGTGTGGCTACACCCACTTACCTAAGGCAGCACGGCACACCACAGCACCCCAATGAGCTGGCACGCTTTGATTGCCTGACCTTGTCCAGCGACGCTTCGCAATCTCGCGGGTGGGCATTTTCAGTGCCACATGGTGATTCGGTGGATGTGATCCACCTGAAACCTGGCGGCCCTTTGAGCTGTTCTGACGGCGAGGTGCTGTTCAACTGGTGCCTTGCGGGTTACGGCATTGCCTGGCGCAGCACCTGGGAGGTTCAAGCCGAGGTCGCATCTGGTGCGTTGGTGCCTGTTTTGGAAGATTTTGCGGCACCGCCAAACGGCATATACGCTGTGTTTCCCCAGCGCAAACACCTGCCGTTGCGGGTGCGTTTGTGGGTGGATTACCTGAAACAGCAATACGCACAGGCGTCTTTTTGGGGTGTGCATGGCTGAAGTCGGCCAGTTTTCCGTTGGCGACGACGGCCATGCCACACGCGGCGTGATCGTCTGCGCCGATGACTTCGCAGTCAACGCCAGTGCTTCCATGGCCATTGCCAAACTCGCACGCCTGGGCCGCGTCAGCGCCACCGGTGCCATGGTGTTGTCGCCGCGCTGGGTGCATGATGTGGCACTGCTGCAAGAGTTGCGTGGCCGCATGGATGTGGGTCTGCACCTTGACTGGACCAGTGAATTCGCGCTTGCCGCAGGGCACGGCATGCCTCTGGGGCGCGCCATGCGTCGCGCAGTGCTGGGTGGGTTCGACCCGGTGCAGGCACAAGCCGTGATCGAGCGCCAATTGGACCTGTTTGAGGCACATTGGCACGCAGCGCCAGACTTCGTCGATGGACACCAGCATGTGCAGCAGTTCGCGGGCATTCGCGAGGCGCTGGTGGTGGTGTTGTTGCGTCGTTATGGCGCACAAGCCGTCAGGCCCTACCTGCGCATCTCTCGGGCGCCACCCGGCATGGCTGACGTCAAGGGCAGGGTGATTGCGTGGATGGGTGCGAATGCTCTTGAATCAATAGCGTCTAGTTCATATATTAAAAGGTCTACAAACCTAATTGGCATATATAACTTTGAGGGTGGCCCTCGGCGTTACGAGGAGCTGATGACGCGCTGGCTGGCGCTCGCACCAGCTGGTGCCATCCTGATGTGTCACCCGGCGCAGGCCGCCGAACCGGATGATGAGATTGGCAATGCCCGCGCGCAGGAGTACGTGTACCTGGCTGGTGATGCCTTTGCCCATGCCCTGCAACAGGCGGGTGTGGTTGTGAAACGCGGCTGTGAGGTGTTGGCGCCGCTAAAATCCGCCCGTGATTAAAACCCTGACCGAACGACAAAAATCCTGGCTGATCCTCATCGGCTTATGGCTGGTGACGCTGATTCTGGCCACTCTCAGACCCATTGCTGTGCCCGACGAGGGCCGCTACGGCGAAGTTGGCCGCTGGATGCTGGTCAGTGGCGACTGGTTGACACCGCGACTGAACGGCATTCCGTTTTTCCACAAGCCACCACTCTTGTATTGGCTGGAGGCCATCAGCCTGGCGACATTTGGCGTCAATGAGTTCGCACTGCGGCTGGTGCCGGCCCTGCACGCAGGTCTGATGATGGTGGCGCTGTACCTGTCCGCACGCGCTATCAGCACCGAGACGATTGCACGCCGCGCTGTCCTCATGTTGGGTACCAGCCTGACGCTTTTGGTGGGGGGGCAGTACATCAACCACGACATGATGGTGGCCACCTGGATCGGGCTGGCGATCTGGTGTTTTGCCTTTTCGTTCATGGCCGGCGACAAGCCGCACCTGTGGCTGGCGCGGCTCGGATTTGTGGCTTGTGCCCTTGGCATGCTGAGCAAGGGCTTGATTGGCATTGCGCTGCCGGGGCTGGTGATTCTGGTCTGGCTGATCTGGACACAACAGCTGAAAAAAGTGCTGTACCTGCCCTGGCTGAGTGGTTTGGCGCTGTTTGCCCTGATCGCATTGCCCTGGTTTGTGCTGGCGCAGCAGACTTATCCCGAGTTTTTCAACTACATGTTTGTTGGTCAGCAGTTCAACCGCTACACCGCCAACGTCTACAACAACCCGCAACCTTGGTGGTTTTACCTGCTGGCACTGACACTGCTGTTTTTTCCCTGGCTGTTTTTTGCACTCAAGCAGGTGCGGCGTGTCACGGCCACCACGCTGGCCGGCAATGTGGCCATGAGCGCGCCATGGTGGCAGTTGTGCTGGGTCTGGCTGATGACCATTCTGGTCTTTTTCTCGGTGCCCAATTCCAAGTTGGTGGGCTATATCCTGCCGGTGATTCCGCCCTTGGCGCTGTTGGCCTCGGCGGGTTGGCAGCGCGCCATGGCACACCGTCCGTCAGCTGGCAAAGTGTTCGTGGCCATTTGCGTCGTAAATCTGGGCATTGCTCTGGGGATTGTGTTGAACGTGGGTCATGTGACCCGCACCACCCGTGCGCAGGATCTGGCGCAGGTGTTTGCCTGTGCGGCCAGTGCGGATGACACCTTGTATGTGGCCGACAGCTACCCCTACGATTTGCCGCTTTATGCCCAAACCCGCAAGGCGATGGTGGTGCTGGGCGATTGGCCTGAGATCCGCAAGCGGGTCGGAGACGGCTGGCAGCGCGAGCTGTTTGAAGGCGCTGATTTTGATGAAAAAGCCGGGCAGGCGTTGCAACCCGTGGAGGTGCTGGCCAAAGTGGCGTCAACGCCGGGACATTGGTTTGTGGCGCGAAAAGGCAACCGAATGACCGACGGTTTGCCCGGCTGGACGCTGTTTTACAAAGCTGAGGGTTGGGATTTGTACCGCTCTGGCGGCGTTGGTGGCGACGTGTCAG
>CAISLL010000011.1 GCA_903886165.1 uncultured beta proteobacterium
CGCCGTCCGGTGTGAATACCTGAATGCGGCTGTTCAGTGTGTCACTGACATAGAGATGGCCGTTGGAGAATGCCATGTGCGTGGGCGCGTTGAACTCACCTTCGCCTTCGCCCGGTGCACCAATGGTTTTTACCAGCAAGCCGCTGGCGTCAAATACCTTGATGTTGTGTTCAGCCGAATCGGCCACAAACAGCCAGCCGCGTTTGGGATCAAAGGCAAGGCCGGTTGGGCGTTTGAGTTGATCCGATAAAAGGTGTCCAATCTGCTCGCCTTTTCTGTTGAGGCGAACGACCACGCCAAGAACTGGGTCAGACACCGCGACCTCGCCGTTCCAAGTGAGTGCAACCGCGACCGGACCAGCAAAGCGCTTGTTTTTTGCTGCCATTTCCCACACCAGCAGATGACCCTCTTTGGCTTTCGAGTCGTCTTCGGCCGGTGGGTTCGGATCAAAAACCAGCACCGCATTGCGACCGGTGTCCACCACATAGATGCGACCAGTGTCGTCTACGACACCGTGCTGTGGACGCTGCAGCATCAACGGGGTGTAGCTCTCGAACAGGCCAACGAGGAAGTTGAACACCGTTGTCAGGGTGCTTTCTGCTTTGCCGTCACGGAAAAAATTGGGCTCGCCCACCAATTCGCCCACATAGCGATAGCGCGGGGTATCAGGTGCTTTGGGCCAGACCAACTCCGGGCGCGAGCCCTCGGGGCGCAAGTCGTAGTTGAGGTGGCCACGAACCGTGTCGGTGCTGGCGCAGCCTCCGAGAAATGCAATCAGCAGTAAGGTGATCGCCAGACAAAAGCGGTTAAACAAATTCATGTGGACCAATGTAACAGGGGCAAATCAAGCTGAAGCAATACCTGAATCAACCAACGCCCAGACTTTGATCGCAACCGTGCAGGCCGCTTATCATTGGCAGCGCTTGATGTCATCTACCTGCTTCAAGCGTCCCATGGTTTTGTAAGTCCACAGTTGCGTCTGTGATCCCGTGTCATGTGCAGCGACGAGCGCAACTAAATGCAGATCACCGCCGAATCGCTGCGTCACTCGAATGCCAGCATCGACCTGCTTGGTGTCAACGTCGTTCGAGCCCCACAGAACACGAGCATCTTCCCATTTACTGTCAATGCAGCGCGCAACCAGTTGGGGCGGTTTTGCGCTGGTGTGAACCAGGTCGGGGGTGGTCCTCATGAGCTCAACAGGCGACGTGGTGCAGCCCGATAAAGCAGCACCAAGAACTGTCATGCTGCTGATTTTGATTAGAAATGCGCTCATCTGTTCGTTTGGCGGTAAGAATTTGAGTCCAGAATATAGGTGATCCGCGCGGCAATTTGTACCTCTGAGTAGGGGATTTACAGCGCTCATTTGACAATCTCTGATTTAGATCAACGTCAGGTTGGGGCCGCCTTGATTTGCGCAAAAAGTGCGCGCGCTGTTCGTCTGTCCATTTTCGGACGCAGGGCGTTGGCTCTTGGTCACCTGCCACACGGCAATGTCGGCAAAATCCGGTTACCATTGACGATGTAATTTAGTTACCAACTTTGTTTGACATCATGAAACTCCACGACACCGTCGCCAAGGTCACCGAGCGCATCACGCAGCGCAGCCAGCCCACCCGTTCCGCCTACCTGGCGCGACTTGAGGCCGCGCTGCAGCGTCCACCGGGTGCTCAGCGTTTAGGCTGTGCCAACGTGGCGCACGCGTTTGCCGCGCTGCCCAGCAATGACAAGTTGCGCGTGGTGGCAGAAAAGGCCCCCAACATCGGCATCGTGACTGCGTTCAATGACATGCTGTCAGCCCATGCACCGCTTGAACACTACCCCAACCTGATCAAGGCCGAGGCGCGTAAACACGGTGCCACGGCGCAGGTGGCAGGTGGCGTGCCTGCCATGTGTGATGGCGTCACGCAAGGCACCCCCGGCATGGAATTGAGCCTGTTTTCACGCGACGTGATTGCCATGGCGACTGCCGTGTCGCTGAGTCACGACGTGTTTGCCGGTGCCCTAATGCTGGGCGTGTGCGACAAGATCGTGCCGGGCCTGCTGATTGGTGCGCTTCAATTTGGCCATTTGCCAACCGTGTTTGTGCCGGCCGGCCCGATGACTTCCGGTCTGTCCAACAGCGAAAAATCCAAGGTGCGTGAACTCGCGGCGCAAGGGCTGGTGGGGCGCACCGAGCTCTTGGCAGCCGAATCTGCCGCCTATCACGGTGCGGGTACCTGCACTTTTTACGGCACCGCCAACAGCAACCAGATGTTGCTGGAGGCCATGGGTTTGCATGTGCCGGGCACTGCCTTCATCAACCCCGGCGCATCCGTGCGCGATGAGCTCACACGTGAGGCCGTGCGCACCGTGTTGGGCAGTGCCGATTTCAAATGCCCGCCGATTGGCAGGGTGGTGGACGAGCGCTGCATTGTCAATGCGATGGTGGCGTTGCTCGCCACGGGCGGCTCCACCAACCACCTGATTCACTGGGTCGCGGTGGCACGGGCGGCCGGCATCTTGATTGACTGGGATGATTTCTCCGGGTTGTCAGAGGTGGTGCCCTTGCTGAGCCGCGTGTACCCCAACGGCAATGCAGACGTCAACCAGTTCCAGGCCGCCGGCGGCCCCGGCTTTGTGATCCGCGAGTTGCTCGACGCGGGTTTTATGCATGCCGATGTGTTGACCAATCGCGCGGGTGGTTTACGCGAGTTCACAGGGATACCCCACGCCAAACAAGATGGTGGCTTGCAATGGGTGAGCGCGGGGTTCAGCCAGGACGAAGCGGTGGTGCGGCCTGCCAGTGCACCGTTCAGCGACAGTGGCGGCTTGAAACTGCTGACGGGCAACCTGGGGCGCAGCGTCATCAAGATTTCGGCTGTGCCCGATGACCGCCATGTGATTGAAGCGCCGTGCCGCGTGTTTGACTCGCAGGATGCGCTGCACCAGGCATTTGCGGCCGATGAACTCAACCGCGACCTGGTCTGTGTGGTCCGCTGGCAAGGCCCGCAGGCCAATGGCATGCCTGAGCTGCACAAGCTCACGCCACCGCTGGCGGTGCTGCAAGGCAAGGGCTTTCACGTGGCGCTGGTGACCGACGGCCGCATGAGTGGCGCTTCCGGTAAAGTGCCTGCGGCCATTCATGTGTCGCCCGAAGCGGCGGCGGGTGGCCCGTTGGCCCGCTTGCGCGACGGTGATGTGATTCGGCTCGATGCCAACACCGGCACCCTGCAGGTGTTGCTGCCGGATGCCGAGTGGGCCACACGTGAGGCCTTGCCCATGCCGGACGCCCTGCGCCGGGCCAACGGACTTGGCATGGGGCGCGAGCTTTTTGCCAACATGCGCCGCAACGCCTTGTGCGCGGAAGAGGGCGCCTGCAGCTGGCTTTAAGCGCCGCAGGTGTGTTCGATGTTTCCATTTTTTTGAAAGTCCCGATGACAAACCCAACCCCCCTGACTGCCTTGCAGGTGATGCAGGACGCCCCGGTGATTCCGGTGATTGTGCTGAATGACATCGCGCATGCGGTGCCAATGGCCCGCGCTCTGCTGGCTGGTGGCATTCGGATGCTTGAAGTCACGCTGCGCACGCCGCAGGCGCTGGCCTGTATCGAAGCCATTGCCCGGGAAGTGCCAGACGCCGTGGTCGGTGCCGGCACGGTGCGCAGCCGCGCGGATGCCCAGGCTGCGGCCAATGCCGGTGCACGTTTTGCTGTGAGCCCGGGTTACACATCGTCTGTCGGCCAGGCTTGCCGGGACGTTGGCCTGGCCTTGTTGCCAGGTGTGGCCACCGGCGGTGAAATCATGGCTGCGTGTGAAGATGGGTTCACTGAACTGAAGTTTTTCCCCGCTGTGCAAGCCGGAGGTGTGGCCATGCTCAGGGCTTGGTCCGGGCCGTTTTTTGATGTGAAGTTCTGCCCCACAGGCGGGATCACGCTGCAAAATGCGCCTGACTTTCTGGCTCTGACGAATGTGGTGTGTGTGGGTGGCTCATGGCTGGTGCCAGCTGGCAGCGCCGAGCAGGGTGACTGGGGCCGTGTCACCCGGCTTGCCAGCGAAACGAACCATTTGAAAAACCTGTACTGAAGCGTTGTCCGGGGATTTTCGGTTGGATCCTGGCGTCTGGCCTGGCAAGTTCATCCGTTTGGTTGGCCTAGGCCATGGCGAGGCGCTTGATGGTAGCGGCACAAAAGTGGTGCAGAATCGTTTGCATCCGCGATAATCACTTTCTTTTGATCATCGGATCCCAGGTGACTTCCATTTCCTCCAATCAGGCGCGTCAGGCGCGCAGCTACGTCGTCTTCGCCTTTGTGGCGCTGGCGAGTCTGGTTTTTTGGGGGGTTGAGCTGAAGCTGTCCATGGCCAGTCATGATGAGCGGCAAGAGGAAGTGTTGACCGCGTACCAGCAGCGTCAGTTGGAGCTCAAGTCGGAGGCTGTGAGAGACACTCTCCAGGAGTTGTACCAGGCCGGGCGCACGATTTCCCTGCTTCCAGCGGTTCGTGAAGCACAGGGTGGCAACCGGCGCTCGGTGCACGATGACGTGGTCAAACAGGGGCGACTTCCAAAGGACTCGCACCGCATGCTGCAGCAGCTGTATGCCAGTTTGAGCGCTTATGTCCGGGTGTCGGAAATTTACTTGGTGATGGACGGTTTTGACCCAGCCAGGGGCGAAGTGCCGTTTTTTATGTATGACGACCTGATTGCGGTGGGCCTGCCATCAAAGGAGTCCGCGCACTCTGATGTGCCTGATGTCACTGAACTGGAGGAGTACGACGAAATCCTTCGCCAACTGGCATGGTTCAGGGGAAATGCACCGACGTTTACCTATGCTGCCAAGCTCAACACCATTCCTGTCCTGATGTCAGGCCCCTTGCTTACCTGCGACACCACCCAACTGTTATCAAAGCAGCACGGCGAACGTCGCGATGCCATCGGTTTTGTTTATTCCTTGCCGGCGTATGACGCGGCGTCGGGCAAGTTCAAGGGACAGGTTTCCATCATCATGCGCGCCAATGTGCTGGAAGCCAAGCTGCTGGATGTGCCCTTTTTGCCGCTTACGCCTGCAGACATTTCCAAGATGTCGGTGCAGGGCTGGAAAATGCCGCCGCCATCGCCGTTTGTCTTGGTCGAAAAAACTCGGAATATTGAAATATCGGACCGCCGCAATCAATTTCTGGCCGGTGGGTTGGCCGCTGCGCTGAAGGATTCAACACAGGGCGGCCGATGGGCGTCCATGCAAATTCAACTGCCCAGTTCAGGGCAGTGGGAATTGCACCACCATTTGTCCGAATCAGCCATGGAGCAACTGGTCGGAGGCATCCGCAGCGAAAAGCGCTGGTCAGTTGCCGGACGGGTGCTGTTGCTGCTGGTGCTCACGGGTTTTCTGGGCTGGGGCTTCTGGCTGCTGCGCGGCTCGCGGCGCGAGCTCATCAAAATGGCGCATTACGATCTGTTGACCGATCTGCCCAACCGACGCCTTTTCTTTGACCGGATGGAAAACGGCATGGCCCGGGCGCATCGGAACAAGACCAAGATGGGTCTGTTTTTTGTGGACATCGCCGGCCTCAATGCGATCAACGACCTGCATGGTCACCACGGCGGCGACCAGTTGCTGGTCAAGATCGTCAAGCGCCTGCAAGACCATCTTCGCGAAACCGATGCCATTTTTTCAGGCGATAAGGTTCCAGGCAATGTGGAGAAGGGCAGTGCATCGGCGCCACTCAAGTTCATGCTGTCACGTTTGGGGGGTGACGAGTTCACGATCGTTTGTGAAGATTTGCGCACTGCGGACGATCTGATCATTGTCGCGGAGCGCATTGTCAACTGCGTGAAAGAGCCCTTCACGCTGGGTGGTGACAAGGTTGAAATCACCCTCAACGTAGGCGCTGCGCTGTTTCCTGACGATGCTTCGGATGCCGAGCGCATGCTGATGAATGCCGACAGTGCCATGCACGAATGCAAGGCCACTCGCAGTCGCTATGTCTTATTCAATGAGGACATGCGCAAGCGCGGCGAACGCCTGCACCTGCTGACTTTTGAGTTGTTGACTGCGCTGCAGAACAACCAGTTCGAGCTTTTCTATCAACCCAAGGCGCTGCTGTTTGACGGCAGTGTGGTGTCCATGGAGGCATTGATCCGTTGGCACCACCCGGCGCTTGGCCTGGTGTCACCCATTGAGTTCGTTCCAATCCTTGAACACAATGGGGCGATTGTGGATGTCGGCCAGTGGATTGTCGAGCAAGCCTGCCGCGACCTCAAGAAGCTGACAGAGGCTGGTTTCGCCAATGTGCGGATCAGCGTGAACGTGTCTGTGCGGCAATTGAAGCGTGGCAATTTCCATGCATTTCTAAAGAAGACCATTGACGAAAATCACGTAGATCCGCGCCGCCTTATTCTGGAGATCACCGAGTCCATGGTGATGGAAGACCTGCAAAAAGGGCGTGAAGCTTTGCTCGAACTCAAAGAACTCGGCGTCAGTCTAGCCATCGACGATTTTGGTTCAGGCTACAGTTCCCTGACATATCTACAGCATTTGCCGCTGGACAGTCTGAAGATCGACAAGAGCCTGATTGACGGCATGTTGGATGAGCGCTCGATCCATGTGGTGGAGTCTGTTATTCGCCTTGCGCAGGGCCTTTCGCTCAAGACCATTGCCGAAGGGATCGAAACCGAAGAGCAGCGGGTCCTGATCGACAGTCTGGGTTGCGACATGATCCAGGGCTACCTGCTGTCAAGACCCCTGCCACTTCCCAACATCATTGCCTGGCTCAGGGAGCGCGGGTTGGCAGCGCAAGCGCCGGTCGGAATGTCGGAGCCTGAATTGGGTTGACCGCGTCTTGTCGCAGGCGGCAAAGCCAATGAGTTGGCTGGGGAATAATTCACCAGTTGAGCACTCAGTAAACTGCTCTGGAGGTCACTCAGGAGTCCACCATGCCACAAATCATCAAAGTCATTCTGTTCACCGATACCGATGGCTTCGCACGCTTCCGGGAAGAGCAGCTACCCCTGGATCACGGATCACCGCAGTCCGCGCTGTCTGATCTGATGCCATCCGGCGGATACCAGCTGCGCACCAGCCCGGTGGGTTTTCGAAGCAGTTTTCATTGCACCACCGATCCGCAATGGGTGTTCATATTAGGTGGGCAGATGGAGATTGGCATCCATGCGGGCAGTTCACGCATTTTCATGCCGGGTGAGCATTTTTATTCAGCAGACCTGTTGCCCAACGGCGAAAGCTTTGATCCGCGGCGGCACGGTCATTGGAGTCGTCAAGTCGGTCCAGATCCGCTTGTGACCTTGTTTGTAAGAGGCTGATGCAACATCGCCCACAAGCATGGTGTCAAACGGATAGAAAAAAGTTTGCTATATTTAATAGAGCAAATTGTGATGATGATCCGTCGACAGCAGCCTGAAATGTCATGAAAATGACGATTCAGGCTACTTGCCTGGCAGGGGTTAAATCAGCGTGAGCCGCCAGATCCGCTAGGGCCACCGGAGCGACCACGGCTGCCAGAACGGTTGCCGCCGCCCGCCCTGCCGGGGCCACCCCCAAAACCGGCGCCGCCGCCAGTGCGGTTGCTTCCACCAAAGCCGCCGCCACGACGTGGGACGCGATCTGTCATCATGTCGACGCTGGTGCGCATCGGGTCGGGCTGACCACCTGCACCTGAACGCGACGAGCCGCCTGCATTGACCGGGCCACCATAGCCGCCGCCATTGCCGCCACCGTACCCACGCGCCGGGCGTTGACCCGGGCCACGCACGGCCTGTTCAGCGGCAGACAAATGGCTGCGTGGCTCCGCTTCGCGGCCTCCACCTTCATTGCCGAAGCTGCCTTCGTTGGCATTGCGGCTTTCACCACCAAAGCCTCCACCGTTGCCGCCTGCAGCGTTTCTTCCGCCACGCCCGCCACTGCGTCCTGCGGGTGCAGGGCCGCGGCTGCCACCCGGCGCATGGCCTCTGCCGCCACCCCCATTGTTGCCGCGGGAGGCACCCGGACCTTTGCTCTCACGTACGCGTGTCAGCATTTCGGTGCGTGCGGCTTTGGCCGCAGCCTGCATCACGTCGCGGCTCGGTGGCTTGCCAGCACCGCCCCAGATGGTCTGGCGACCCATGGCGATGGGTTCGGCCTTTTCGCCGGGTTCGGGCATGAAGCCTTCCAGGATCTGCACCGGAATGTCTTGCTTGGTGTAACGCTCAATGGCGTGCATGAAACCTTCTTCGTCCAGACTCACCAAGTTGACTGCCATGCCGTCAGAGCCCGCGCGGCCGGTGCGGCCAATGCGGTGCACGTAGTCTTCCGTCACATTGGGGATGTCGTAATTGACCACATGCGGCAGGTCGTCAATGTCAATGCCGCGCGCGGCAATGTCAGTGGCCACCAGGGCGCGCATCTCGCCGCTCTTGAAACCGGCCAGCGCCTGTGTGCGGGCTGACTGGCTCTTGTTGCCGTGTAACGCCATGGCGGTGATGCCGTTCTTTTCCAGAAACTCGGCCACGTTGTTGGCGCCAAACTTGGTGCGGGTAAAGACCAGCACCTGGCTCCAGTTTTTCTCCTGGATGATGTGGGCCAGCAGGGCTTTTTTCTTGCCGCGACCGACCGGGTGAATCAGCTGCGTGATGCGCTGCACCGTGGTGTTGCGCGGTGTCACCTGCACGCTTTGCGGGTCCTTCAGCAAGGTGGCTGCCAATTCGCGGATTTCATCGCTGAAAGTGGCTGAGAACAACAAGCTTTGCTTGGCTTTGGGCACCGCCGCCAGCACTTTTTTCACGTCATGGATAAAGCCCATGTCAAGCATGCGGTCGGCTTCGTCAAGCACCAGCA
>CAISLL010000012.1 GCA_903886165.1 uncultured beta proteobacterium
GTGCACATTGCCTTGACGGGTTTGCTGGACTACCGGCCCGATCTGGTGGTCGCGGGCATCAACAACGGCGCCAACATGGGGGATGACACCATTTACTCGGGCACCGTGGGTGCGGCCATGGAGGGTTTTCTGTTTGGCATTCCGTCCATTGCGTTTTCACAGGTGGAACGCAATTGGAAACACCTGGACGCGGCGGCTGTCAAGGCGCGTGAACTGGTGCTGCAAATGGATCAGCAAAACCTGATCGGGACAGCACCGTGGTTGCTCAATGTGAACATTCCCAATTTGCCGCTGGCCGAAATGGGGCATGTGAAGCTGTGCCGGTTGGGGCGCCGCCACGCGGCCGAGGCGGTCATTACGCAGCAGAGCCCGCGTGGTGACACCATGTACTGGATCGGTGCGGCAGGTCCCGCCAAAGACGAGGCTGATGGCACGGATTTTCACGCCACCACGCAAGGCCACATTGCCATAACGCCCCTTAAAGTGGACCTGACCGATCATGACCATTTGAGTTACTGGGCGCAAACTGCGTCCAGGATGGCCAGTGTGCCCGGCTCCACGCGATGACCTTGCACAAGCCTGCAGATGCCAGGGTACGGCCGGGTTTTCCGGCACGGCTTGATTTGCCGCGTTCGGCTGTGGCTCGGCCGACTGTCAAAGCGCCGCTTCACGCCGATCGCGCTGGGTTCGGTTTGGGCATGGATTCAAGCGCGGTGCGCCACAACATGGTGGCCAAACTGGCACAGCAGGGCATCACGGACCCGATGGTGTTGCAGGCCATGCGCGACATTGAGCGCCACCGGTTTGTCGACACTGCCTTGGTTAACCAGGCATATGAAGACACCAGCTTGCCGATCGGCCTTGGGCAAACCATTTCAAAGCCCGGGGTGGTGTCGCGCATGCTTGAGTTGTTGCATCAGGGGCATTCCGGCCGCATGGGCAGGGTGCTGGAAATCGGCACGGGCTGTGGTTACCAGGCAGCGCTGATGAGCCTGATGTGCAGCGAGGTTTATTCGATCGAACGCCTGCGTGGTCTGCATGACAAGGCGCGTGACAACCTGAGGCATTTGCGTCTGGCCAATGTACACCTGTTGTTTGGCGATGGCATGCTGGGCTACGCCAGGGGCGCACCTTATGCCGGCATCATTGCCGCAGCCGGCGGTGAGACCGTGCCGCAGGCCTGGGTTGACCAGTTGGCTGTGGGTGGCAGGTTGGTGGCACCCGTTTCGACGGGTGCAAGCAGCCCGGCTCGCCAGGCCTTGGTGGTGATCGATAAAACCGCTCAGGGTATTCAAAAGACGGTCATGGAAGCGGTGCATTTCGTTCCCCTAAAATCCGGCGTCGCATGATGGGGGAACACATGATTGTTTTTAATCGACGGTTGGGTTCGTGCTTGTTGCTGTCAGTGCTGGTGCTGGCTGGGTGCAGCAACAAGAGCCTGAACCGGGCGCCGGTGGAGGAACGCACAAACACAAGGGCAAGTGTGCCGGCCGAGGCTGGTGTCCCGGTTGCAGCCGTCAAGCAGCCGCGAGGCTTTGAGCACGCGGGCAAATCCGGTTATTACACCGTCAAGCCTGGCGACAATCTGACACGCATCGCCCTGGAACACGGGCAGAGTCCGCGCGACATTGCACGTTGGAGTCAGGTGGAAGATATGAACCGCATTGAGGTCGGACAGGTGCTGCGCATTGTCCCACCCGTGGAAACTGGCGTGGTGGTCAAGCCTGTGAGCCGACCTGTGGTGGTTGAAGCCGCTGCCGCACCAGCGGCGACAAGTGCGCCTGCAGCGGCCAGTGCACCTGCCGCAGCCAGCGCGGCAGCGAGTGCGACTGCAGTCGCCAGTGCGCCGGTGGCTGCCGTCAAGCCGACAGCTGTCGAGGGCGAGATCAACTGGATCTGGCCTGCCACCGGGGCGGTTCTTGCAGGTTTCGACGAGGTGAAAAACAAGGGCCTGGACATTGGCGGCTCGGCAGGCGAGCCGGTGCTGGCTGCGGCCGATGGGCGTGTGGTGTATGTTGGTGCCGGCCTACGCGGCTACGGCAACCTGATCATTCTCAAGCATGACAATGTATTTTTGACGGCATACGCGCATAACCGGACCCTGCTGGTCAAAGAAGACCAATCAGTTGCCAAAGGTCAGAAAATCGCCGAGATGGGCAGCAGTGACGCTGATCGCGTCAAATTGCATTTTGAGGTTCGCCGTCAGGGGAAACCTGTTGACCCCGCCAAGTATTTGCCCGCCCGCTAGGACGCGTGCAAGCCAGTCCGGCATCACGGCCGGGTCACCCTTATAGTTCAAATCATGACTGAATTTGTTGACAAGATGGCCAAGCCTTCGGCTGTGCCCGACCACTGGCTGTTTGTGGAGTCGCTTGATCTGGAAGCGCAGGGTGTTGCCCACAAACCGGACGGAAAGGTGGTGTTTGTCGAGGGTGCGCTGCCTTTTGAATACGTCAGTGCCAACATCAACCGCACCAAACATAGCTGGGAGCAGGGCACCCTGACCGAGGTGCATCGGTCATCCCCTCAGCGTGTAACACCGCAGTGTCCGCATTTTGGCCTGCACACTGGCGCTTGTGGTGGCTGCAAGATGCAGCATTTGCACACCAGTGCGCAGGTAGCGGTGAAACAGCGCGCACTTGAAGATAACTTGTGGCATTTGGGCAAGGTCAAGCCTGACCTGATTTTGCGGCCCATTGAAGGCCCGGCCTGGGGCTACCGTTTCCGGGCCCGTTTGTCGGTGCGCTTTGTGCGTAAAAAAGCGGCAGTGCTGGTGGGGTTTCATGAGCGCAAAAGCCGTTATGTGGCCGACATGCAGGTATGCCCGGTGTTGCCGCCCCATGTGAGCGCCATGCTGATGCCCCTGCGTGCCTTGATTTCTTCTTTGGACGCGGTCGAGACTTGCCCTCAAATTGAACTGGCGTGTGGCGACCAGGTCACGGCACTGGTCTTGCGCCACCTTGAACCGCTGAGTGAGCAGGACATGGCGCGCTTGCGTGCCTTTGCCCAGGAGAATGCCGGGGTGCAATGGTGGTTGCAACCCAAGGGCCTCGAGACGGTGCATTTGCTGGACGAGGGTGGCGAGCAACTGAGTTACGCCCTGCCCGAGTTTGGTATCACCATGCCGTTCAAGCCAACCGACTTCACCCAGGTGAATCCTCACATCAATCGGGTGCTGGTGGCGCGTGCGCTGCGGCTGTTGGCGGCGCAACCCGATGAGCGGGTGATTGACTGGTTTTGTGGTCTGGGTAACTTCACCTTGCCGATTGCCACACAGGCGGGGTCGGTGCTTGGCATTGAGGGCAGTGAGGTTCTGGTCGCCAGGTCACGTGAAAATTACAAGAAAAATGAGGCTCTAGACCTTATGAATAATTGTCTGGCAGCTACTACATTTGTAACGAGAAACCTGTTTGAAATGACACCTGCTGTCTTGATTCAGGACGGGACCGCGGACAAATGGCTGGTGGACCCGCCCCGCGAAGGCGCGCTGGCTCTGGTGCGAGCCCTGGCAAATTTGCATCAGCAAAAGTCGGGATCACCCGAGCATCCACATACCCCGGGTGCACACCATTGGGCGCCCCCAAAGCGCATCGTGTATGTGAGTTGCAACCCGTCAACTTTGGCCAGAGATGCCGATGTGTTGGTGCAC
>CAISLL010000013.1 GCA_903886165.1 uncultured beta proteobacterium
GAAATGTGTGAACCCAGCGGGCCCATGCTGAACGGCACCACATACATGGTGCGGCCTTTCATGCAGCCGTCAAACAGGGCCTTTTTGTCGGCGCTGCCGGTTTGCAGCAGAACGCGCATCTCGGCCGGGGCCATCCAGTTGTTGGTCGGGCCGGCGTTTTCTTTTTGCTCGGAGCAAATGTAGGTGCGGTCTTCCACCCGTGCCACGTCGGTGGGGTCAGAACAGGCCAGAAAGCTGTTAGGGCGTTTGGCGGGGTTGAGCTTCTTGAAGGTGCCGGCTTCCACCAATTGCTGGCACAGGCGTGCGTATTCTTCATCCGAGCCATCACACCAGTACACATTATCTGGCTTGGTGAGGGCCGCCATGTCCGCCACCCAGGCGATCAGTTTGGCATTTTTGACGTAGCTAGGCGCAGCAAGAGTCTGGTTTGACATGGCGGGAATCCTCTAGGTAATTAAAAAAGGCGGGGGGGGTTGGCCAAGAATTGCGGGGCAAACACCTCAAACCTTACTATTCTAGAGAGTGTGCCCGGCAGTTACCTGACGGTTACACCCCAACATCCACACAGGCTCAGGCAGGGAAAACCCTTAAGTTGACCTTAATGTACACATTGCGCGTCCATCCCGGCACCCTGCAAGGCAGCCAGAACTTCGCCGATATGCTGCGGTCCACGGGTCTGGATCACCAGCTCGATTTCGACATTTTGCGCTGCCAGGGTGGTGAACGCGCGCTGGTGGTGCACCTCATTGATATTCGCCCCTGCCGTAGCCACCGTGGCGGTGATCACGGCTAGCGTCCCAGGCACATCGCGCGCGCTCACCTTGAGACGGGCCAACCGTCCCGCCCGCACCATACCGCGCTCAATGATGGCGGCCAGCAGCAGTGGGTCAATGTTGCCGCCGCACAGCACCAGCCCGACCTTTTTGCCTTTAAATCGCTCCGGGTATTTCAGCAACGCCGCCAGTCCGGCCGCACCTGCCCCCTCAACCAGGGTTTTCTCGACCTCCAAAAGCATGACGATGGCTTGCTCAATGTCACCCTCGTCCACCAGCACCAGGTCACTGACCAGCTGTTTGATGATGGCCTGCGGCAGGACGCCCGGCCTGCCCACCGCAATGCCCTCGGCGATGCTGCTGCTGCCCTGCGGAAAGTGCGTGCCCTTGATCGCGTTGTACATGGCAGGGAAACGCGTGGTTTGCACGCCAATGACCTCGATACCCGGCTTAAGCGCCCTTGCCGCAGTAGCCATGCCCGCAATCAGCCCGCCGCCGCCAATGGCGACCACCAAGGTGTCCAGTTCTGGCACGTCGGCCAGCATTTCCAGGCCCACCGTGCCCTGACCGGCCGCGATGTCGGGGTCATCGTAGGGGTGCACAAAGATCAGGTGCTGTTGCTCGGCCAGCAAAAGAGCGTGGCTGCGCGCCTCGTCCAGCGTGTCCCCGTGCAGCACAATTTCAGCGGCAAAACCCCGGGTGCGCTCGACCTTGACGCCGGGGGTAAAACGCGGCATGACAATCACCGCACGAATGCCGAGGCGCTGCGCGTGGTAGGCCACACCTTGAGCGTGGTTGCCGGCACTCATGGCAATGACGCCACGCGCGCGTTCCTGCTGGCTGAGTTGCGCCAGCTTGTTGCAGGCGCCGCGCTCTTTGAACGACGAGGTGAACTGCAGGTTTTCAAACTTCAAAAACACATCTGCACCCGTGATTTCAGACAGCGTCCTGGATGCCACGCAGGGCGTGCGCAACAGGTGATCCTTCAGGCGCGCGGCAGCGTGCTCAATGTCGGCAAGTTCAAGCATTTTTCAGACTCCAGGGCGAAAAATTCACCCATATGGGGGATAGACACGAATCTTTCAAAGACTCAAAATTGTCCGCATTAATGTAAGCCAAGCTGCATTGGGCCACGCACCACGCCACCTGTCAGATGTTTTCAACCGTCGCTCCCACCGGCCTGCGCTGCGGGTTGCCCCAGAGGCGCCCCCGCGATGGCCCGGACACGTGCAAGTTGCCGATCAATCTGTCGGTTGACCCATAGGACGTACACCATGGGCTACCACCCCATCTCCAGCTGGCAGGCAGGTCCACAAGAACAGGAGCATTTGCGCACCCAGGTGCTGGAATTGCTTGCTTACAGTGCATCCCTACCTGAGGTGCTGAGCACTCTGACCCAGGGTGTCGCTGCCTTGGAGGTCGGCGTGCGCTGTTCCGTGTTACTGATTGAACCGCAGCCGATCAGCGGGCAGGCCTGTCTGCGGGTCGGTGCAGCAGCAGGCCTGCCGGACTTTTTTCTGGCCGCACTGGACGGCACCGCCATGACGGACCATTGCGCCACCGCAGCGCGCTCCCGTGAATGCGTCGTGATCGAAAACGTCCGTGCCAACCCCAATTGCACCCTGTGCCACAACCTGACGAGTGACGCGGCCATCGGGGCCTGCTGGTCGCAGCCGATTCTGGCTGCCGAGAACGAGTTGGTTGGCGTGTTCTCGTTGTACTTGCAAGCACCACAAACACCCCGCGACACCGATCTGGCTGCGCTCGAGCAGCTGGCCCGACTGGCCAGCATTGCCATCGTGCAGCGACGCTCGGCGCAGCGCCTGCGAGACAGCGAAGCACGTTTTCGGGCGCTGGCAGAACACACCTCCGAGGCCATTCTGGTGCACCAGGCCACCCGCATCGTGTATGTGAACCCGGCAGCCGTGAGGTTGTTTGGCGCCAGCTCAGTGCAAGACTTGCTTGGCACATCCACCATCGATCGCATTCATCCCGACTTTTTAACACAGCAGTCCTGCATGGAGCGCATCATCCAGCGCCAACCGCTGCCACCGCTTCCACCGCTGGTGGAGTCGCGGTTTCTCAGGTTGGACGGCAGTGCATTTGACGTCGACGTGCAGGGCAGCCCGATTGTTTTTGATGGAGCCGACGCCGTGCATGTGTCGATTCGTGACATCACCCAGCGAAAACAAGACGAACAACAGCTGAAAGTCGCAGCCAGTGTGTTCAGCCATGCACTGGAAGGTATTTTGATCACGTCAGCCGACGGGACCATCGTCGATGTGAATGCGGCCTTTACCCGCATCAGCGGGTACGCGCGCGACGAGGTGCTGGGCCGCAACCCCCGCCTTCTCAGCTCAGGACGGCAGGACAATGCGTTTTATGCCGCCTTGTGGCAATGTCTGACTGAGCAGGGGCATTGGTCAGGTGAGTTGTGGAACCGCCGGAAAAACGGCGAACTGTACGCCGAGCTGCAGAACATCAGCGCCGTGCGGGACGAAAAAGGCCAGATCACACAGTATGTGGCGCTGTGCTCGGACATCACGCGCCGCAAGGCGCAAGAAGCCCAACTGGAACACATGGCGCACTATGACACCCTGACCGGTCTGCCGAACCGGGCTCTGCAGGCCGACCGTTTGCGGCAAGCCATGGCGCAGGCCGTGCGCCGGGGTCTGCACCTGGCTCTGGTCTACATCGACCTGGACGGCTTCAAGCTTGTCAATGACACCCTTGGCCACGCGGCCGGTGACTTCCTGCTGATCACGCTGGCGCAGCGCATGAAGCAGGCGCTGCGTGATGGCGACACACTGGCGCGCATCGGCGGCGATGAGTTTGCCGCCGTGCTGATCGACCTGGCGCATGACCAGGACTGCGCCCCGCTGCTGCAGCGCCTGCTCACCGCTGCAAATGAGCCTCTCAGGTACGGCAGCGATACCCTGCAAGTGTCAGCCAGCCTGGGCGTCACCTGTTACCCACAAGCACATGACCTGACACCCGACCAGTTGCTAAGCCAGGCCGATCAAGCCATGTACGAGGCCAAATTGGCTGGCAAAAACCGCCACAAGGTGTATGGGTGTGGCAACCTCGCCCTGTGAGCGTGCCTGCGAGCAGCCCCGGGTGGGGCTTGCTTGTCAAGGCCGCCGGTCGGTCGACGGCCGCTGCCACAGGTTGATGCCGCCATCCACCGCGTGCTGGTCAATCGCCTTGAGTTCTTCGGCGCTGAAACCCGGCTGATTCATGGCCCCCGCCAGCTCGGTGATTTGCGCCGCTGAACTGGCACCAATGAGGGCCGAGGTGACGCGTGTATCACGCAGCACCCAGGCGGTGGCCATTTGCGCCAGGCTTTGGCCGCGCGCCAGCGCTATCTCGTTGAGCTTGCGCACGTGCGCCAGGTTGCCATCGCTCAGAAATTCAGGCTTGAAGGAGCCGCCACCCGGCCGGTTGATGCGTGCATCCGCCGGAACACCGTTCAGGTATTTGTCGGTCAGCAGGCCCTGCGCCAAGGCGCTGAAGGCAATGCAACCCATGCCGGTGTCGCCCAGCGCATCCAGCAAGTCTTCTTCAATCCAGCGATTGAGCAGGCTGTAGGAAGGCTGGTGAATAAGTGCCCGCACACCCATGCCCTTCAATAGACCCGCCGCTTCACGCGTTTTTGCCGCCGAATAACTGCTGATGCCCACATACAGTGCCTTGCCCTGCTGTACCGCCGTTGCCAGTGCGCCACAGGTTTCTTCGAGCGGGGTGTCGGGGTCAAAGCGGTGCGAATAGAAGATGTCCAGATAGTCCAGCCCCATGCGCTGCAAGCTCTGGTCCAGGCTGGCCAGCACGTATTTCCGCGAGCCGCCACCCTGGCCATAAGGTCCCGGCCACATGTCGTAACCGGCTTTGCTGGAAATGATCAGTTCATCGCGGTAGGGTCTGAAGTCACGCCGCAGGTGCTCACCAAAATTGACCTCGGCGCTGCCAAAGGGCGGGCCATAGTTGTTGGCGAGATCAAAGTGTGTGATGCCAAGGTCAAAGGCCGTGCGCAAAATCTGGCGCTGGGTGGCCAGCGGCGTGGCATCGCCAAAGTTGTGCCACAACCCGAGGCTGACGGCGGGCAATTTCAGGCCGCTTGACCCGCAACGCCTGTAAGGCATGGTGTCGTAACGGGTGCTTTCTGCACTGAAAGACATCGCAGACTCCTTGAAATGGATTATTGCAAAATTGCCTGTAGCCTTTATACAAAAAACGCTTTTAGCTACTTATAAGGTAGTAGAGTGTCAGGCCACACATGCACTATAGAGGTTTGTTTGCCATTCGGTGCATCATTGTTATTGCGCCACCTTTATCCACACCACACCAGGGAATCAACATGCCTGACCTCAGCCCATTCGCCATCACCCGGAAATGGCCTGCCCAGCATCCGCAACGCCTGCAGCTTTACTCACTGCCCACCCCAAACGGGGTGAAGGTGTCGATCATGCTGGAAGAAACCGGCCTGCCTTATGAGGCGCATCTGGTCAGTTTCGAGTCGCAAGACCAGTTCTCACCAGAATTTATCGCCACCTTTCCAAACAACAAGATCCCGGCCATCCTTGACCCCAGCGGACCGCAGGGCCACCCGCTGGCACTGTTTGAGTCCGGCGCAATTTTGATATACCTGGCCGAAAAGACCGGGCAGTTTCTGCCGTCTGACCCCGCTGCGCGGTATGAAACCATCCAATGGCTGATGTTCCAGATGGGCGGCATCGGTCCGATGTTCGGGCAGCTTGGTTTCTTCCAGATTTTTGCCGGCAAAGAGTTTGAGGACAAACGCCCGCGCGACCGCTATGCCACTGAGAGCCGGCGCCTGCTGGGCGTGCTGAACCAGCGGTTGGCCAGCCGCGCCTGGGTGATGGGCGACAATTACACTGTGGCCGACATCGCGATCTTCCCCTGGGTGCGCAACCTGATCGAGCGATACCAGGCCGGCGAATTGGTAGGCATTCAGGACTTTGCCCATGTGACGCGGGCGCTGGCAACCTTCATGGCCAGGCCCGCCGTGCTGCGCGGACTTGCCGTGCCGACCAACGCCTGAAAGACAGCCGACTTGACCATTGATCAATGAAACCCGCAACACATGTTCCCAGAAACACCTCATCTGCCCGTGAACGCCAAAGTGCGATTTACCAAAGAACGTTTGTCAGTCCTGACGGCCCCGGACCGGCGGCAGCTTGAAGGGCGGGTCGGTGTCGTCCAGAGCTATTGGCAAGAGACAAAAAAGCCCACCGTCTATTGGCCGCAAGACGGCAATCGGGTCGAACTCAGGCTGATGCGCGTGGACCCGCGCCACCTTGAGCTGGTGGAAGAAGCGCCCGCCGCTGCCCAGCCCGAACCCCAAATCAGCGATGACACGGATGGCAACAAAAGGTTGTCCCAAAGTGAGCTTGACGATCTGTTTGGTTAGGGCACCCCCGATGGTTCAGCGTTGACAGGCAGGTTTGCTTCAAACAGTGCCCCGTCCCCGGTCCATTCATTCTGTTACAGAACTTGCATTTTCGGTGGCGACTTGTCCGGGTATCGCCGCTAAGGGAATTGGAAATTACAAAAATACCGGTTTAGGTTGAATTGTTATGTCCCAATAATCCTATTTTCCTCAGTTACCCTGAAGCGGCTGCCACCGAGATAGGGGTGTGTGGCACAAAAGCGAGGATTTTTTCGGTGATGTAGCCTGCCAAGGCATGCCAGCGCTGTGCATCCTTCAACTGCGGCGCAATGCCCCGAATATGCTCAACACCCGCGCGGATATTGCCAATCATGGCCTTGATCTGGGTTGCTGCTTCGTGGGTGAGAGCGAGCACGATCTTGTTGATGCGGCTATGGGTGGTAAGGTGGCCGACTGCACTGAGCAATTGGGGACGACTGGTTTTGGCCTCCAGCCTGGATTTCGGGTTGGCCAGGCGCACATACCAACTCCACCAGTTGTAAATCAAGGCCACCGCCCTGGCGCTTAACGCACAGCGCTCAATGTCCTGGGTGCTGTAGCCACCCCAACCCCATTGATTCTTGATCTCGTCAAAGCCGTTCTCACAATCCGCGCGGTCACGGTAGAGTTGCCCGACTTGTGCCAACTCATACTTCGAGTTGGTCACCAGCACCGCATACTCCCAGCTTTTGACGGGTGCGTTTTCATCAATGAAGTGCAGATCGATTTGGCCTTTTTGGGCCTTGCTTTTCTTCTCCAGCACCAGATCAATTTTGCGCTCGCGGCGCATGATGATGACACGGCGTTTGCGGCTCCAACCGCTCAATCGTAGTTCGTCTTCAAGGCCACTCCAGCCCTGGCCCATGTCGCTCCAGTCTTGACGCTGCCACTGGCGTTTGATGAGTTGTTTGACCCCTGCGCTTTGGCGCAGCTTGAACAGGTACGCTTGTTGGAGTTCTTCGAGTTGGGCCATTTCGCCTTCACTGCCAAAGGCACAGTCGCCACGTACCAGTTGGGGGCGCTCATCCGCAGCCAAACTCTCGATCAGCGCCTTCAGGCCTGCGCGCCCATAGGACGGGCTGTGCCGGTTGCCAGCCTGCAACTGGGCATCAAGCACCAAACGCAGGTTGCCTATCCAGTAGGTGTGAATGACGTGGCTGGGCCGCCCGGGCTTGTGTGGGTTGTAGCTCACCACTGCGCCGTCTTGATGTCCATAGAGCACTTTGACGGTGGTGTCGCAGTCCAGTATCCAGCCGGTCTTGGTGGCCTGTGCGATGCTGTTGCGCAATTGCGCCTGCATCCATTGTTCGGCTTTGAGGGCCTGGGCTTGCTGTGCGGCTCGTTGCTCAGCATTGTGCTTGGCTTTGGGGGCCGGTGCGATGGCCTGCAGGGCTCGCCTGAGACTGTCGTCGCCAATGATTTTGGTCATACCCAGGACTTCTGGCGATACGCCATCACCTCGGAGCGTGCCGATGTGTGCGTAGCGCTCTTGGCCGTCGAGAATGCCCAGCAACCAGGTGCCCAGAACATCTCTCACTTCGGGTGCGTTGGGGCTGGTGTAGCGCAGTGGACAGCTTTGCAGCCAGCTCTCGAACAATCCGCTGGCCTCTAAAAATTCAGCAAAAAACGCCAGCTGACCCATCGCTGTAGCTTTGCCTTGGGCGTTCCACTGAACTTCATAAACGCCGCCAAGCGTCTTGACGCGCAGCGTCTGGTCAACCACTTTCTCGTATTGCTTAAGCAGGTCTTGGCAGGCTTGACTGGTCTGGCTTTGGTCAAATTCCTCTTCACCCATTTGGTGTCACCTCAAACTAAACGAAAACCTTTTTGAAATAACCACTTGCATGATTTTGCCGGAGGGCAACTGAGGAAAATAGGTTCAAACGTCTGCGCCTGCGCTATCACGGAGGCAGCCTTCAGTTTTTCAATTCGCCTCTGCCGCGCCGGGTCAGTCCCCGTTGCCAGGGACTTGCGCAAAACCTCGTGAGCATCACGCGCAGCCTTAACGGTGATTGTTGGGTAAGCGCCGATAGTGGCCTTTCCCCTTTTGCCGCCCACCATGTAGGCATATCGCCACACTTTAGACCCGCTGGTCAGCACCTCCAAGAAGAGCCCTCCCCCGTCCGTCATGGGGAACGGCTTGTCCTTTGGCTTTGCCGCCTGTATCGCTTTGTCGGTCAGCTTGTAGTTGATTGCCCGGATTGATTGCACCATGATTTACACCACAAAATTGAATGTTTCCGACAAATTACACCACACCCATCATTTGATGGTGTAAATATATTTAGCAGTCCTTAGCACTCCTTGTATGCAGATAACAAAAAACCCTAAACGAATCAACGACTTAGGGTTCTTGATTACAGGCCCTTAGCGGCCCTTATACGCTATTACATTCAATCATTATCTATGCATTCTCCTGCAACCCGCATGAATGCTAGTGATCGTTGGTCAACACTTCAAACCATGGCTCAATCCATGGCTCAAACTGAAACAATCGGCATAGGGAGCAGCCATTATCGACTGCGCCCCTGCCACACCACCCGGCATGCGGGTCCGCACCAGCGCCCGGCATTCAAAATCAACCGGCAATAGTTTTCTCCGTCGCTTAGCCATGTGGATCAATCAAATTGGATGCCACAAGTTCATGAGGTATGGGGAAAAACCCAATCAATCAAAAACCTCAGTCTGTGTCGCTCCGACAATCGCACCGCCAGAACCCCTCACAACTGAAGTTGTTTTGGTGCTTTTTGGCATGCCCACAACTGTGACGGGTATGGGCTGCGGGCTTGATTCCTCGGGGAGTGACCATCTCACGCCATTCCTACGAGCATTGTTGATTGATGCAACCAGGCCTGTCATCTGATCAGAGAAAAGCGTTGGATTGGTGTTGACTGATTTTTCCAAATCAAAAAGCATGCGGCCAAGGTCCTGATTCAGGAATTTTCCTAAAGGTGAATCGTCCTGAATGACAGAAAACCCATTTTCACGAGCACCAATAAAGTGCTGTGCCAGGGATGCCACGGCAGGGCCAATCATGAGACGGCAAGCCTCACGATTGACAAATAAATCGTTGAAAAAAGCGGCCAGGTCCTCTCCGTCATTAATGGCATTCATCACGCGGGCAGAAATAGAGTATTCAGGTTTCATGTTTGGTCTTTCAGTATTTTTGGTAATTCCAAGGCTTGTTTGGGTTTTCGGTTAAGTCCCATCAAACTCAGCACCGCCTACACATTTCAGA
>CAISLL010000014.1 GCA_903886165.1 uncultured beta proteobacterium
CGGGTTGTGCATGATGTGCGACACGCCCAGCACCGCAATCGTCACAAACCAGACCAGGGTGATGGGGCCGAAAAACTTGCCGATGTCGGCTGTGCCGCGCTTTTGCACCGCAAACAAACCAAACAGGATCACCAGCGTGAGGGGAATCACGGCCTTCTTGAAGGTGGGCGACACCACCTCCAGGCCCTCCACAGCGGAAAGCACCGAAATCGCAGGCGTGATGACGCCGTCGCCATAAAACAGGCAGGTGCCAAAAATACCCACCAGCAGCAGCACCCGGCGCAACTTGGGCTTGTCTTTCACCGATTGGGACGCCAGCGCCAGCATGGCGACCAGGCCGCCTTCACCATTGTTGTCGGCGCGCAGCACCAGGGTGACGTATTTCAGGGAAATGATGACGGTGAGTGTCCAGAAGAAGATCGACAGGATGCCCATCACGTTGTTGACCGTGAATGGCACATGGCCAGCGCCAAACACCTCCTTGACGGCATACAGCACGCTGGTGCCAATGTCGCCGTACACCACACCGATGGCGCCCAGGGTGAGCGCCCGAAGCGAAGATTGAGAAGTTGCCAAATAAGCCCCCGGCAGCGCCTGACCGCCGGGTTCCGTGTCATGAAGAGCCGCTATTTTGCGTCAGAACGACCGGCTATTCGAAATCCTGCGCATCCGGGTCAGTGGCTTCCAACTCATAGCTGGCTGCCAGCATGGCCAGCCGCCCGACCACACCGTACATGTAAAACCGGTTAGGCACACTGGCCCCGGGCTTGACACCTGGCTGCGGCAGCTGGGTGCTGTGCTCAAACGCCAGCGGCACATAGCCCGCGCCCGGCGCGTTCAGGTTTTCGTCCACACCGCGCCCGGCATGCACACGATAAAACCCGCCCACCACGTAGCGGTCCATTGTGTAGATCACGGGTTCGGCCACCGCGTCGTGCACACGCTCTTGCGTCAACACGCCTTCCTGCACCATGAAGTCATGCGCCTGCAGGGGCGTCTTGCGCCCTTTTGATACGGCCTCGATGCGCTCCTGCAACACCTGCATGTCCTTGCCGTCGCGCACCGTGACAATGCCCAGTTCATGGGAGCCGTGATCGGCCTTCACCACCACAAAGGGTTTTTCCTTGATGCCGTACTCTTTGTACTTGCGTTTCACGCGGGTCAGCACCGCATCGACCTGCGCCTGCAGGCGCTCCAGACTGGTGCCCTGGTCCAGGCTGACGTTCTCGCTGCGGTCAAACAGCGGGTAAATCAGCCAGGGGTCGACCCCCAGCAGCTTGCCAAGCCGCTTGGCGACTTCTTCATAACACTTGAAATGCGTGCTCTTGCGCCGGGTAGACCAACCCGCATGCAAGGGCGGCAAAAGATACTGCTCATGGATGTCTTCCAGAATGCCGGGCACACCGGCTGACAAATCGTTGTTGAGCAGAATCGTGCAAGGGTCAAAGTCTTTCAGCCCGAGGCGGCGCTTGCCGCGAATGACCGGCTCCAGCGTGACGTGTTCGCCGTTCTGCAGTTCAAAGCTGGTGTTTCTCTTGACCGCCGGGTCGATGGAGCCGATCCGCACATTCAAGCCCGCCATGTTGAAAATTCGCTGCAACTGGGCCAGGCTAGCCAGGTCGAAGCTGCTGTGCACGCCATTCCTTGGAATCAGCAGCAAGTTGCGCGCTTCCGGGCAAATTTTTTCGATGGCAGCCATGGCTGCCTGCACACCCTGTGGCAGCATCTCGGGCGTCAGGTTGTTCCAGCCATCGGGGAACAGGCTGGTGTTCACCGGCGACAGTTTGAAGCCGGCATTGCGCACGTTCACCGACGTGTAAAAGGGCGGCGTGTGCTCCATCCACTCCAGCCGGAACCAGCGTTCGATGGCAGGCATGGAGTCAAGCACGCGCTGCTCCAGCTCGTTGATGGGGCCAGTCAGGGCGGTGATCAGGTGCGGAACCATTGGAAGCCTTGCATAGTGTTTTGTTGATTTTAGGTGGTGGCAGCGGTCAAACGCGCACTTCGCCCTCACCCAGCACCACGTATTTCAGCGATGTCAGGCCTTCAATGCCAACCGGGCCACGGGCATGAAACTTGTCCGTGCTGATGCCAATCTCGGCCCCCAACCCGTACTCAAAACCGTCGGCAAACCGGGTGCTGGTGTTGACCATGACGCTGGCGGAATCCACCTCGCGCAAAAACTGTTGCGCGTGCATGTGGTCGCGCGTCAGGATGGCGTCGGTGTGGTGGGATGAATACTGGTTGATGTGCGCAATGGCTTCGTCCACCCCGGCCACCACCTTGATGCTGATGATCGGCGCTAGGTATTCCTCATACCAGTCAGCCTCTTGCGCGGGCACCAGCACCGGGCAATTAACCGATGCATCATTGATAGCTACCTGCGCTTTATCCATATGGGCCAGAGGCCAATTTCCTTTCAATAAATGCAGTGCTTCAGGGTCACAGCGCATTTCCACCCCCTTGTCGGCATAGACCTTGCCGATCAGCAGTAAAAACTCTGCGGCCACGCCACGC
>CAISLL010000015.1 GCA_903886165.1 uncultured beta proteobacterium
CGGCTCCTGCGGCTGTCCAATCCGGCTGGCGCGTCACCACCACGTTGAGCCGGCCGGGCAGGGGGCGAAATCTGGGTGGCAACGAGTCCCAGGTCTTGCGGCCCATGATCACCGGGCAGCCCAGCGTGGTCCGTTTGAAATGCGCCATGTCTTCGGGGAGGTGCCAGGGCAAGGTATTGTTGTGGCCAATCACACCATTGCGGGCGCGGGCAAATATCAGGTTCAGTTTCATGAGTTTTCCACGGTTTTTCTGGGCGGCAGCAGCACCGCCGCAATGGCGGCCATGACACACAGCACCGCCACAAAGTCTTGCCAGTGCGGCACCTCACCGACGATCAGGGTGGCGCTCAGGGTGCCCACCAGCGGGATCGCCATGACACTCATGGCGCTGGTGGCGGGCGGCAGGTGGCGCGCCATGCCAAACCAGATGATCTGGGCAAAACCGTAGTTGATGAGTGCGCCGTAAATCAGGCTGCCCCACATCGGCGCCGAGAATTGCCAGGCTGGCCACGGTTCCATCACTGCGGCCAGCAGCCACAGGCAGGCACTGGCCAGGATCAGCATCCACACCGTGAGTGTTTCCATCGGCATGCTCAGGTGGGCCCGGCGCATCATCAGGGTGCCCGCCGCCCAGGACAGTGCGGCGAGTTCCATCCAGACAATGCCCAGCGGTTTTCCGGTGAGGGCGGTGAGTTCGTTGAAGGTCAGCAGGCCTATGGCCAGCGCCACCGCCAGCACCGCCAGGCCAATGCGTTTGGTGAGCTTTTCCTTGAACACCAGCACGCCCAGCAGCACCGTCCAGATCGGCATGGTGAAGCCCAGGATAGCGGCGCGCCCACTGGCAAGCTCCTTCACACCCAAAATGGCCAGCGTGTGCCAGCCCAGCACATTGGGCAGACCCAGCGTGACCACGCTGCGCCACTCAGCGCCCTGCGGCATCATTCGGACACCTTTGAAACGGTAAAAACTGTACAGCCACAGGGCGCCAAAACTCATGGTGAGTGCACGAAAGTACAGGGGCGAAAGCTCACGCAAGCTGTACTTCATCATGGGCCAGTTGATGCCCCACATCAGCGTCAGGGCCATCAGGGCCCAAACCTGTTTGCGGCTGATCACACGGCCACCGGTGCCTTGATGGCGGGGTGGCACTCGTAGCCGGTCATGGTGAAATCTTCCAGCACATAGTCAAAGATGGACGCTGGCCGGCGTTTGATTTTTAGTTGAGGGTAGGCAAACGGCGTGCGGCTGAGCTGCAGCGCGACCTGCTCGGCGTGGTTGCTGTAGATGTGGCAGTCGCCGCCGGTCCAGATGAAATCACCCACCTCCAGGTCGCACTGCTGTGCCACCATGTGGGTGAGCAGTGCGTAACTGGCGATGTTAAAGGGCACGCCCAGAAAAATGTCGGCACTGCGCTGGTAGAGCTGGCAGCTGAGCCTGCCTTTGCCACCTGGCTCAGCGGGTGGTGACACGTAGAACTGGAAGAAACAATGGCACGGCATCAGCGCCATCTTGTCCAGGTCGGCCACGTTCCAGGCGCTCACGATGATGCGCCGACTGTCCGGGTTGGTCTTGAGGGTGTCGATCACCTGCTGGATCTGGTCAATGTGCCCGCCGTCGTGCTTGGGCCAGCTGCGCCATTGCACGCCGTATACCGGGCCCAAACTACCGTCGGGGCGCGCCCATTCGTCCCAGATCGTGCAGCCATTCTCTTGCAGCCACTTCACGTTGGAGTCGCCGCGCAAAAACCACAGCAGCTCGACGATGATGGCTTTCAGAAACACCTTCTTGGTGGTCACCAGCGGAAAACCCTGGGTCAGATCGAAGCGCATCTGGTAGCCGAAGACACTGGTGGTGCCGGTGCCGGTGCGGTCAGGCTTGAAGACGCCGTAGGTGTGCACGTGGCGCAGGAAGTCTTCGTATTGGGAGGAATTTGTGGCCATTTTCAATAGCCTCCAAACAGGGTATCGAGCGCGTGTTGAATCACCAATTGCTGTGCACTCAGGTTGGTGACGGATGGTTTGAGTGAACTCACGGCAACCGCGCCAAGCGCGGGCGTGTCCATCACCATCATGGTTCCCTTGACTTCAAATTCCGGGTTCAGATCGTTCAGTTTGGAACGTAGCATGTCGGCACGCCACAACGGTACCAGCACCCGGGTTTTGAAGCCTTTGATGTGGTCGTTTTGTACATCAAGAAAATAGGGAATGAACTTGGCTTCATGGTGGTCAGGGTTCGGGTAAACATCAAAGCGGGCCATGTTCACTGCCTTTGCGTCCGTCACCCAGAGATTTCCCCCAGGTGCGGTATTTGGCCAATGGCAAACCAAGCGTGGCAATGCGTTCGTTGTAGGCAGCCATTGCCTCCTGATTGTCTTCGTTCCATTTTTCCCAGTAACGCCGCTTGACTTCATCGGCCAGCAACGCGTCGACCGTTTGGGACAGGTTCATCCCCATTGCACGGGCCGCTTCCAGCACCTTGACGTTCAAGGACAGGTTGGTGGCCTTTTTGGCGGAATTTTGAAAATTCAACATGACGTTGCTTCATGAAAGATGCGCGCAGTATATGCGCATGATTTGCGGCGCTGCCGCGCTGGCCCCCGGTTCTCGGCGACACCCACGCCTGTCATGACTCAGGCCGGACTTGGCTCGGTGCTGTTCAGAACCACTTGGTCGCGACCGGCTTTTTTGGCCTGGTAGAGTGCCTGATCGGCGCGCGTGATCACAGCCTGCTCGGGTTCGCTGCCGCCGACCGACGTGGCAACACCAAAGCTCAGGGTCACTGCAATGGGTTCCAGGCCGTCGATGGTGACGGGCAGACTGATGACACTTTGCCGCAGACGCTGCGCCACTTCCATGCACTCCTGCTGCCCTGTGTGAGGTAGCATGATCAGAAATTCTTCGCCGCCATAACGGCATAACACGTCGTAATCACGCAAGCCTTGCTTGAGGCGGTGGGACACTTCGCGCAGTACCTGATCGCCTACTGTGTGGCCATAACCATCGTTGATTTTTTTGAAATAGTCGATGTCCGCCATGATGAAGCCAACGGACTTTTCGACCTGCTCATGTTGGGATTGCCGCCGCATGCGGTAAAACTCTGCCTTGATCCGCTCGTTGATATAACGGCGGTTATAGGCACCTGTCAGATAATCCTTGATCGCCAGTTCCTTGAGTTCGTGGTGGGCCTTGATCAAACCAAGGGTGCCACGTTTCATGAGCACGTACAGGCTGAACAGGCACACGGACAGAACCAAGGCCAGCGCGGTCATTGTCAATGTCAGCACATGGAAGATCTCCTGCCTGGTTTTCGTGATGTCGACGTAGATTTCAAAAACGCCAAGCAATTTGTGGTTGGTGTCGAACGTGGGTGCGTAGGCCTCGACGATCGAGGCATCCTCAATTTTTCCACCGCCCAGGTCGACAAAGACTTTTTTCCGCTGCAACTCCGAGAGCGGCTGCCCAGTGGCCATGACGTGATCGAGGTACTGATTGTCCTTGTCGATTTTCCCGATCAACGTTGCATCGGTGGAGTACACGATTTTCTTGTCAGGCGTGTATATCTTGATTTTGTGCATGCTGAATGGTTTCAGGTGGCGGTGCATCTGCAGGTTCAGCCGCTGCATGTCGGACGGGTCGATGGCAAGTATCAGTTGCCCGTCTGGGCCGGGCTTGATCAAATTGTCGAGCTCGGTATTCATGAGCAAATTCACCACGCTGATCGCTGACTCCTGGGCATTTTTGACCATGGCCGCGCTGTAAATCCGGTCCATGGCCGCGCCCACCACCAACATGATGGTCAAGGCCGAGGCCAGCAGCAACACCGTGAACAGATTCAGCAGGTAATTGGGGTTGTCTTTGGCCAGCCATCCAGGTGCCCGAGGTGGTGAGGCGTCCTGAGACCCGTCGAAGGCATTTGGTGTTGCGGGAGAACCCGCAGCATGGGTGGGATTCATGGGCTTAACTCGTAAGTAGGTCACCATTCTGGCACCACCCGCCCCGGGTTCATCAGGTTCAGCGGGTCCAGCGCCTGCTTGATGGCGCGCATGGTGCCCAGTGCCACGGGGGATTTGTAGTGGGCCAAGTGCCCGACTTTCAGGCTGCCAATGCCGTGTTCGGCAGAGATGGAGCCGCCATGCGCCATGACCGAGTCAAACACGATCTGGTTCACTCGTGGTTCCTGCTCGCGCAAAAACGCCGCGGCGTCGTGGCCTTTGGGCGCCTGCACGTTGTAGTGCAAATTGCCATCGCCCAGATGGCCAAAGTTGACCAGCCGCACGCCCGGGATGGCTTGGGCAAGTTGCGCATCGGTGGCTTTTACAAAGGCTGCCATCGCGGACAGCGGCACCGAAATGTCGTGTTTGATGTTCAGGCCTTCTTGCGCCTGCGCCAGCGGTATGTTTTCGCGAACCTGCCATAGTTCCTGGGCTTGCGCCAAGCTTTCTGCCACCACGGCGGAGGCGACACAGCCCTGCTCAAGAGCGGCTTCCAGCAAACCTTCAAACTGTTGCCTGGCGTGGGCTTCGGACTCGGCATCGGCGTTTTCCAGCAGCACACAAAAGGCACTGTGTTCGTATAACGGCACACGCAAGGTGGGAAAGTGTTTGGCCACCAG
>CAISLL010000016.1 GCA_903886165.1 uncultured beta proteobacterium
ACACATGGTGCAACAAAACGCACAGCGACTGGAAAAAATCGTGCATGACATCCTACACCTGGCGCATGCGCCGCATGCCCAGGAGGCAGCGCCAGGGCAATGGATCGAACTTGAGGAAAACATCGACCGTGTCTGTCGCGATTGGCAGCAACAGTCATCCGCGCCGCACCCGATCACGATCCGCCCCAGCGCTCAAACGCATCTGGTTTGGTTCGATGTCGAGCACCTGCGGCGAGTTTTGATCAACCTGCTGGACAATGCGCGACGCTTTTCCAGCGGCCTGGAAGGTGCGGTCCAGGTTAGCATCAAGACCACCACGGCGGGCAGGACAAACGCGACACAGCTATATGTCTGGAGTGATGGCGCTCCGCTGGAACCCTCTGTGGAACAGCATTTGTTTGAGCCTTTTTTTTCCAGCGACAGCCGATCCAGCGGGCTGGGCTTGTATATTTGCAGGGAACTGTGCGAAAGTCATGGGGCCACCATGACCTATGACCGCACAACCCGCCAACTCCGTGAGACCTTGCACACCGGGAACGAATTCAGCGTGATGTTCGGCACCGAGCCCCATGCTGCACGAACCATCAGCAACAAGACGACAGGCGCAGCATGACCAGCCCAACTTCCCAGTCACGCATTTTGGTGGTTGACGACGAGCCTGATCTGCGCACCTTGTACGAGCTGACACTGCTGCGCGAAGGCTACAAGGTGGACACCGCAGGCGACCTGCAGCAGGCGCGTCAACTGCTGGCCAAGCAGCGCTTTGACGCCGTGATCACCGACATGCGCCTGCCAGACGGCGTGGGTCTGTCACTGATCACAGAACTCCGGACAGAGCAACGCAGTGAGCGCTGCGTGGTGATCACCGCGTATGGCTCTGCCGAGAACGCCGTGGAGGCGCTCAAGGGTGGCGCGTTTGACTACCTCACAAAACCTGTCGACCTGAAACAATTTAGACACGTCGTGACATCAGCCGTGTCCAGCGTGGTGGCGCGCTTGCCCACCATGCAAACAATGGCTTCCGTCTCTCAGGCTGGCGCGGGTGCGCTCGGTCAACGCGCCTTGGACCGTCTGGTTGGGCAGTCACCTTGCATGCGTCAGGTCAAGGACCGCATCGTCAAGGTGGCGACCAGCATGGCTCCCGTTTTGGTCACGGGCGAGTCGGGTACTGGCAAGGAACTGGTGGCTTATGCCATCCACGCCAACAGCCACCGTGCCAAAGGCCCCTGGGTGGCAGTAAATTGCAGCGCCATTCCGGAGGCACTTCTTGAGGCCGAGTTTTTTGGCGCCAAGAAAGGGGCTTACACCGGGGCGCAACTTGACCGCGAGGGATTTTTTCAAGCAGCCAGCGGCGGCACGCTGTTTCTCGATGAAATTGGTGACCTGCCCTTGGCGATGCAGTCCAAGCTGTTGCGTGCCATTCAGGAGCGCCGTGTGCGGCCACTGGGCTCGACCCAGGAAGATGTGGTGGATGTGCGCATCGTCAGTGCGACCCACAAACATTTGGCTGAAGAGGTGCAGAAAGGACATTTCCGGCAAGACCTGTTTTACCGCCTGAATGTCATTGACATGGTGATTGCCCCTTTGCGAGAACGCACGCAAGACTTGCCAGAACTTTGCAATGCCTTGCTGGCGCGCATTGCAGAAGAGGCCGGCATCGCCACCCCCTCCCTGCAAGCCGGCGCATTGGACCACCTCTGCGCCTTGCCACTCGATGGCAATGTGCGCGAACTTGAAAACCTGCTGCACCGGGCGGTTGCTTTGGGCGATGGACAAAGCCTGCAATTCGAAAGTCCCAAATCATTGACCGAAGTCATGCGGCAAAGCTCTGACCACGTTCCTGCTCCGCAGGCATCGGACGGCATTCCCGGCGACCTGGCACAGTACCTTGATGACCTGGAACGCAGCATCCTGTGCCGCGCGCTGCATGCGACCGGTTTCAACCGCACGGCTGCAGCCACTCGCCTGGGCCTGAGCCTGCGCCAGATGCGTTACCGCATCGCAAGGCTGCACATTGACACACCCAACCAGGATGAAACCGGTGAGTTGCATGACGGTAACTCGGCCAGAATGCCGCTCTGACGCCAGCCTGTGGCAGCAAGGCTGGTACCGTTTTGCCGCGCGCCTGCCATCGCCAAATTTCGGTGCACGTCCGCCACAGGCGCACATTGACCTGCTGGTGCTGCACTCCATCAGCCTTCCACCTGGGCAATACGGTGGCCCACAGGTTCAGCAACTCTTCACCAACCGGCTCGATTGGCAGTCCCATCCGTATTTCGGGCAAATTAAAGGCTTGACGGTGTCATCACATTTCTTTATCCGGCGCGATGGTGAACTCTGGCAGTTTGTCAGTTGTGACGACCGCGCGTGGCACGCCGGCGCATCAACTTACCGGGGCCGCGGCAATTGCAACGATGACAGCATCGGCATTGAACTTGAAGGCCTTGAGGGTGACAGCTTTGAAGCGGCGCAATACGAAACCCTGAATGCGCTATGCCCCGCCATCATGAGCCAATTCCCGATCGCCCACATTGCAGGGCACGAACACATTGCGCCAGGCCGCAAGACCGACCCAGGCGCCGGTTTTGACTGGGTCTCTTTCAGCAAAAATCTGGCGCTCGCACCTGGGTATTTGCCCTTGGTTCTGCGCTGATGCGTCGCCTTACCTGCGCAGCCAATCTGCAACCCACACCGAGAGATCCACAGCTGCGGCTGCCCGTTGACGAATCACCGACAGGCCTGCATTTTTCGGCCTGAACAACCCAACCTGCGTGCACTGCCAATCGCTTGCCAGGGTGTGTGCCCAATGCGATGTTGCAGTACCACATTCAGCGCTGCATTGGTACAAATTCACACACAAAAACCTTTCCATTTTTTCCGCGCACTCTCATAATCCACGCATTGGAAATCACTATGTTGTCCTGGTACGAAGAAGTCACACCCACTGCCAGTTTGTCACCCTCTTCCAGCCGGTCAGACCCGCTGCTCGCAGCGCGTTTTTCAGTGCCGGCATACACGTTTCCCGGAGCGTCAATCTGGCTTGCTGCGGCAGCCGCTCCCAGCCTTGCGACGTCCACCCCCAACCGATTGACCACCGACAGCACGCGCCGTGTTAATGCAGTGTGGAAGCGCATCGTCAGTGGCAGCGCCGACGCCAATCAACTGTCGCGCGACACAAATTGGTCTGGCCTCGGTCTTCCACAACCAAGCAAACCCGTTCCGATGGATGAGCAAAATGATTGACTTGAAGAAAGATCGAAATTTCTTCAAGACCAGGGTCATTAGGTGCCAGTCCGGCGACGCGTTGTCACCGGGATGACCTGACATCATGACCTTTTTATTTTCACCAGCATTGACCTCAGAGGCAACGGGCAAGGCTTTGTGGACCCCCATTCAAGGCGCTGGGATCCGACCCAGGCTTCTGAATCGCTTGACTCACAATGATTTGTGTCAAGTGCTCTACGCAAATTGAACAAGGAGAACGACATGGCAACTGCAACAAAACCAGCCGCAAAAAAAGCGGCTCCCGCGACCAAGGCCGTTGAGGCTAAAAAAGCGGCTCCCGTAAAAGCTGCCGCTCCGGCCAAGAAGGCCCCGGCAAAGGCTGCTGCCAAGCCAGCGGCAAAAGCTGCTGCCAAGCCAGCGGCAAAAGCTGCTGCCAAGCCAGCGGCAAAAGCTGCTGCCAAGCCAGCGGCAAAAGCTGCCGCCAAGCCAGCGGCAAAAGCTGCCGCCAAGCCAGCGGCAAAAGCTGCCGCCAAGCCAGCGGCAAAAGCTGCCGCCAAGCCAGCGGCAAA
>CAISLL010000017.1 GCA_903886165.1 uncultured beta proteobacterium
CGCCAAAACCATGACCGACCACATTGCGGTGCTGCGCTCCCACGCCTGGATCATGCTCGGCCACTGCGCCGGTCTGCGCACCACCCAGCAACTTGGCGACTACGTGCTGGCCCACGCCTATGTGCGCGAAGACCATGTGCTTGACGAAGAACTGCCGCTGTGGGTGCCGATCCCGGCACTGGCTGAAATTCAGGTGGCACTTGAGGCCGCCGTGTCCGAGGTCACCCGACTCAAGGGGACAGAGCTCAAGCGCATCATGCGCACCGGCACCGTGGCCTCCACCGACAACCGCAACTGGGAGTTGTTGCCCGACAACGGCCCGCAACGCCGCTTCAGCCAGAGCCGCGCCGTGGCGCTGGACATGGAAAGCGCCACCATTGCCGCCAACGGCTTTCGCTTTCGTGTGCCCTACGGCACCTTGCTGTGTGTCAGTGATAAACCCTTGCACGGCGAGATCAAACTGCCCGGCATGGCCAACCACTTTTACCGCGAACGGGTTGACCAGCATCTGCGCATTGGCATGCGTGCGCTGGAACTGCTGCGCGAACAAGGGGTGGACCAACTGCACAGCCGCAAGCTGCGCAGCTTTGCCGAGGTGGCGTTTCAGTAAGTCTTGCTGCGTTATTGCATCAAAAAGCACTGGAAAAGCTGGCTCAAAGGAGTCGCTGATGGGCGTGCACCAGATCAGCAATTGCTGGTGACCGGCAGTGCCCGCATGGACACGTTTCGCCAAAGCGGTGAATCGCTGGCAGGGCGCTATTTCAGACTGCGCCTGCACCCACTGTCGGTGCGCGAATGGTCTGAACAAACTCACGTGACACCCCAGGCAGCTCTGACCCACTTGCTGCAACGGGGGGCTTTCCCGAACCCGCCCTGGCTGCGAGCGACGACGATGCACAGCGCTGGCGCAACGATTATTTTGCCGGCTTGGTGCGGGAAGATGTGCTGGAGTTTTCCCGACTGCAAGAGGTGAACGCGATGCGCTTGTTTGCCGAGATGCTGCGTTCGCGGGTGGGCTCACCGCTATCGCTGGCATCAATCGCGCGTGACCTGAACCTGTCACAAGTCACGCTGGCCAAGTACCTGGACATCCTGGAGGCACTGTTCATCGTGTTTGTGGTACGCCCCTGGCACCGCAACATTGCTCGCGCCACCCTGCAAGCGCCTAAAGTCTATTTTTTTGATACAGGTTTGGTACTGGGAGATGACAGCATCCGGTTTGAAAATCTGGTTGCCTGCCACTTGCTGAAAAACGTGCAGTGGCAGCAGGATACCCGGGGAGCACCAGTGGATTTGCATTACATCCGCACCAAGGATGGCGCCGAAGTTGACTTTTGTCTGAGCCAGGGTGACACACTCGCCCATCTGGTGGAATGCAAGCTGTCTGATGCAAAACCGCACCGCGCATTGGTTCGTTTTGCCGAACAATGGCCGAAAGCCAGCGCCGTGCAGTTACTGCGCGAGTGCAAGGTGGAAGCAGATTTTGGCAGCGTGCAACTTCGCAATGCAGCAGTCTGGCTGGCGTCACTGGAGGTGTGAGAGCCATCAAGCGCAACAAGCAATCGTCAATCGTTCACTTGCCGTGTTTCTTGGGGTGATTTAGGCCACCCAAGCTGCGCGACAATTCCGCCCATGACTGAACCCATCCTCTCCGTCCAGCACCTGGCCAAGCACTACGGCGACGCCACCGTGGTGAACGACATGTCCTTCGAGATCGCCCCGGGTGAATGCCTGGGTGTGATCGGCCCCAACGGCGCCGGCAAAACCACCACCATTCGCATGTGCCTGGGGCTGACCGTGCCAGACAGCGGCAGCGTGACGGCGTTTGGCCTGCAGATGCCGGCTGACGCGCTGGCGATCAAGGCACAACTGGGCGTCGTCAGCCAGATTGACACCCTCGACCCGGACTTCAACTGTGCCGAAAACCTGCTGGTGTACGGCCGCTACTTCGGTTTGAAAGACGCGCAGATCAGGGAGCGTATTCCGGCACTGCTCGAATTTGCCTCACTCACGGCCAAGGCCAAGGCCAAACCTGGCGAACTGTCGGGCGGCATGAAGCGGCGCCTGA
>CAISLL010000018.1 GCA_903886165.1 uncultured beta proteobacterium
ACGCGTTCGTTCAGGCCCATGGACGCCAGCGACGGGTAACTTCCTGGCCGTAACACGACGCAGCGGCCGCGAAAGCGAATGTCATCGCACACTTCCCAACGTTCGCCAGCCACAACGACAGACGAGGCAGTTTCGTTGAAGCCAAAGCGCTCAATGTTGTTGATCTTTCTCTCAGCCGTGAACGAGCGGCCCTGGAAGTTGTCGTCTTCGTAGAAGGTAACTTGAGCGGACGCCTGCGCAGCTGCAGCCAAGGCCGCAACTGCAAACAAGCTTTTAATGGATGATTTCATGGAATGTTCCTAAAAAAGGTATCAGAGTGGGACGACTCTATCGGCTCATGCGCTGAACTCTCTGGCGGATATTAGGTCGCGCTCCGCCGTCTGGTCTGTGCGTTGGCGCACAGTGCATGACTGACGCCAGATTCCGGACGGTTTGTCGCCTTCAGGCTTGTTGGCGATGGTTGAGCAAGATGGCATCTCTCCAAGCCAGATTGCGCTGGAGATCACCGAGGGCGTGATGCTGCGGGATGTCGAAAAATCCTTGCAGTGGCTCACGGCAGTAAATGGGATAGGATTTCGCGTGTACCTGGATGACTTCGGCACTGGTTATTCGTCGTTGTCATATCCCAAAATGTTCCCGGTGAACACGCTCAAGGCTGACAAGTCCTTTGTGCAGGACATGCAAGAAGGCAACAACGAACACACCTTGGTTGGCGCCATCATCGCCATGGGCCACAGTCTTGGGCTTGACATTGTGGCGGAGGGCGTTGAACTGAAAAGCCATGTGACGGCACTGCAGCACATGGGCTCCCAGTACGTGCAGGGTTACTATTACTCGCGGCCCTTGCCGGCAGAAGAGTTCAGCGCTGCGGTAGCGCGGGTGACGGCGCTGCTGGCCGAGTCAAGCCATTGACTTGCGCCCGAGGTCTCGGGTAGTTCTTCAAGCGGCGACGACTTCGTCTGCCCACACGGTGAATTTCTTGAGCGTGTTCTCGCCAAACGTGCTGACCAGTGCAACGTCGCAGGCGTCTCTGCCGCGGGCCATCAGCACCCGGCCGATGCGCGGGGTGTTGTTGCGTGCATCAAAGGTGTACCAACGGTCACCAAGATAAGCCTCGAACCAGCCGGCGAAATCCATCGGCCCAGGAATTGGCGGAATCCGGATATCACCCAGGTAACCCGTGCAATAACGCGCCGGAATGTTCATGCACCGGCACAAGGCAATGGCCAGGTGCGCGTAGTCGCGGCAAACGCCCTGACCCTCGTTGTAGGCTTCCAGGGCGGTGCGTGTGCGCCGGGCATGGTGGTAGCCAAATTCAATGCGACGGTGCACAAAGTCGCAGATGGCCTGCACCCGGCCCCAGCCGGTCGGGCCAGTGCCAAAAAGTTGCCACGCCGCGTTTGACAGCTGGTCGGTTTCGCAATAACGGCTACCCAACAGATAGACCAGTGTGGAATCGGGCAGTTGCTCTACTGGTATTTGCATGGCACCAAGCTCGACCGGGTCGGGCTGACCACTGTCATGGACCAGTGCATCTGTGCGCAGCACAAACTCACCCGCCGGGGCCACGATGCGGCTGCACCAGTTGCCAAAGAGGTCGCGGTAGGCGGTCAGGGGCACCACCGGGTCGGTGGCAAGAATGTCCGGGCGAACCAGGTCAGCTGCATGTGCATGGTGAATGTTCAGCGACAAAATCATGGGTGTCGGGACGGGGCATTCGTACACCATCTCGAACCCGACACGAATCTGCAGGCCGGTGGCTGGGGTCTGCGTTGTGACCTGCCCAGAGGGCGGTTGGCTGAAGGGGGTGTGCGGTTCGTAGGTCATGGACGTCTTTGTTGGGCCTGAATCGGGGTTGGATTAAATTGACGTGCCTGTGAAGTAGTCGAATTGGTTTCAATATTAGGCGCCGGGGTGATATCGGGTCTGTGCGATAGCGCACCGAAGCGCAGCGCCTGAATGCCGCCGCGCTTGTTGCGGTGTCTTTTCCTGGAAAGAACTGGCCTGGCATACCGGGCCACGACCCGGTCACCGTGCATGCTGACGGCACTGGATGAGGGCGCTGGCTTGCTCACACAGCCATTTGCCAGAATCTATATAAGAATATTGGCCTTAAACGCTATATTTGTTGCCTTGCTAGCTACATCTTATGTAGCATCACTGCGCTACCCAGCCGCCATCCATGTTCCACGCCACACCGCGCACATTGTTGCCCGCGGGTGAGCAGAAAAACACCGCCAGTGCGCCGAGTTCTTCCGGGGTGGTGAACTGCAAGGACGGCTCTTTTTCGCCCAGCAGCAGCTTGGTGGCCTCTTCGTTGGAGATGCCCAGGGCGGCCGCCTTTGCGTCCACCTGTTTTTGCACCAGCGGTGTCAGTACCCAGCCCGGGCAGATGGCGTTGCAGGTGATGCCGGTGGTGGCGTTTTCCAGCGCGGTGACCTTGGTCAGACCGACGACGCCGTGCTTTGCCGCCACGTAGGCCGATTTTTCTGCCGAGGCGACCAAGCCGTGAATCGACGCCACGTTGATGATGCGGCCCCAGCCAGCCGATTGCATGGCGGGCAGGGCCAGCCGTGTGGCATGAAAGGCGCTGCTCATGTTGATGGCGATGATGGCGTCCCAGCGCTCTGGCGGGAAATTTTCAATGCGTGCCACATGCTGGATGCCGGCATTGTTGACCAGAATGTCGACCCGGCCGAATTGCTCGGCGGCAAACGCCAGCATGGCCTCGATCTCGGCGGGTTTGCTCATGTCGGCACCGTGGTAAGCCACGCGCACACCCAGTGCCGCCACCTCGGCCTTGGGGCCTTCGACGTCGCCAAAACCATTGAGCACAATGCTTGCGCCCTGCGCTGCCAATGCCTTGGCGATCCCTAAACCTATGCCACTGGTGGAGCCGGTGACCAGCGCTGTTTTACCTTGGAGCATGAAGAATTCCTTGCGAAAAAAGTGAATGAGTCTGGCTGGGCGCAGGCCACACGCCAAGTTTGAATTAGGATGCTGGCATGTGCCTGAGATTGATCGCCGGTACATGCCACCCGGGCATTATCAATGCCCTCATTTGAATTGCCGACTTCACCATGTTTGAACCCACGCTTGAATTTTTGACTTGTCCCGACCCGCAGGGTGCCCACCGCATGGCTTACTGGCAGTGGGGCCAACCCGATAGCGCGCATGTGGTGTTGTGTGTGCATGGCCTGACACGCCAGGGACGCGACTTTGACGTGCTGGCCAAAGCCATCTGCCAGCGTGCCTATGACGCAGGGCGGCCGATTCGTGTGGTTTGCCCGGACGTGGTGGGCCGAGGCAGGAGTGATTGGCTCAAAGACCCGGCGCTGTACCAGATTCCCACCTATGCTGCCGACATGCTGGCCTTGCTGGCGCAACTCAATGCGGACACACTGGACTGGCTCGGCACCAGCATGGGCGGACTCATTGGCATGGTGGTGGCAGGGTTTCCCGATGCCCCGGCCTTTGCCAGGGTGCGCCGCCTCGTGCTCAATGACGTGGGGCCGGTGCTTGAATGGCAGGCGCTGCAACGCATCGGCCAGTACTTGGGCAAAACCGGTGTGTTTGAGTCCGAGCAGCAGGCAGCCGATGCACTGTGGCTGATTGCCAGCAGTTTTGGGCCGCATAGCCCCGAGCAGTGGCTGGCCCTGACGCGCCCCTTGCTGAAGCCTCTGGGTGACGGCAGCGGCCGCCTGACACTGCACTATGACCCGGCGCTGGCCGAGCCTTTCAAGTCCATCACGGAAGAGACTGCGGCGCAAGGTGAAGCCATGCTTTGGCAGGCGTATGACCAGATCAGCGCGCACACCCTGCTGGTTCGCGGGGCAGAATCTGACTTGCTGTCGCCGGCCACGGCATCCGCCATGACCGAGCGCGGCCCGCGGGCCCGCCTGGTTGAATTTGCCGGGGTTGGCCATGCCCCGACCTTTGTCGCTGACGCGCAGGTGCAGGTGGTCCTGTCTTTTTTGCTGAATTGACACCAGCTTAATAGGATGAAAAGCCTCTACATTGCTGACCCTGCGGGTACAACGGCAGTCAAACCCGTGCTCCCGGTGATGGCCGCCACAGCACAAAGCGTGCCGGAGCAGGCAAACGCCCTGGTTCGCGCACGTGCCTTTGCCGAGCCGCTGCTGGCCTGTGCAACGCTTGACACCGGCGAAAACATTCTGGCCCATGCGGACGCGGTGGCGCATATTCTGTGCGGCATTGAGGGCTCAGAGGCCATGCAGGCGGCCAGTTACCTGGTCTATGCCTGCGACCATCTGAACAAGCCACAAGAGGTGATTGCCAAAGCCTTTGGCGACAACTTTGCTGCGCTCGCCATGGAGACCGCCAAGCTGGTGCGGGTGCAACGGCACGCGCGTCAGACCCGCATCGCTGGTGAGGCCGCCACCACCACCACGGCGCAAATGGCTGCGCTGCAGACCGAGAACGTGCGCAAGATGCTGCTGGCATTTTCGCGCGACCTGCGCGTGGTGATGCTGCGCCTGGCCTCGCGCCTGCAAACCTTGCGATTTTTTGCAGCCAGCAAGCGGCCCGTTCCTGGTGGACTGGCATCCGAGGCGCTGCAGGTGTTTGCACCGCTGGCCAACCGCCTCGGCATCTGGGAGCTGAAGTGGGAGATGGAAGACCTGGCGTTCCGCTTCCAGGAACCTGATACTTACCGCCAGGTGGCCAGGCTGCTGGATGAAAAAAGGGTCGAACGCGAGGGCCATGTGGAGCGCATGCGGGCGCAGCTGCAAACGGATCTGAATGCCAACGGCATCCACGCTAAAGTGTCCGGTCGGCCCAAACACATCTACAGCATTGTGAAAAAAATGCGTGGCAAGTCGCTTGGCTTTGAGCAGGTGTATGACGTGCGTGCGCTGCGCATCATTGTGGCGGCTGTGCCTGAATGTTATGGTGCCTTGAGCTGGGTGCACAGCTGCTTCACGGCGGTGCCGGAAGAATTCGACGACTACATTGCCCGCCCCAAAGCCAACGGCTACCAGTCCTTGCACACGGTGGTGCTGGATGCCAATGGCCAGCCCACCGAAATCCAGATCCGCACCCAGGCGATGCACGACCATGCCGAAAACGGCGTGGCGGCGCACTGGGCCTACAAGGAGGCTGGTGCCAAAGGTTACGCGGGTGTTTCTGCCAGTAGTGAATACGACGCCAAGATTGCGGTGTTGCGCCAGCTGCTGGCGTGGGAGCGTGACCTCTCGGGCAGTCAGACGAAGGGCGTCTTTGAAGACCACATTTATGTGCTGACACCGGACGCAGCCATTGTCGAGCTGCCGCAAGGTGCCACCGCCGTTGATTTTGCGTACAGCGTGCACACCAGCCTGGGCCACCGCTGCCGTGGGGCGCGCGTGGATGGGGCCATGGTGCCGCTCAACACGCCGCTTAAAAACGGCCAGACGGTTGAGGTCAGCGTGGCCAAAGAGGGTGGCCCGTCGCGCGACTGGCTCAACCCCGAGCTCGGGTTTCTGGTCAGCCACCGCGCCCGCACCAAGGTACGCGCCTGGTTCAACGCCCTGGCCATTGCCGAGACCATCGCCAAAGGCCGTGAGCTGGTTGAAAAACTGTTGCAACGTGAGGGCAAGACCGCCATCAAACTTGAAGACCTGGCGACGCAGCTGGGTTTTGATTCAGCTGACGCCCTCTTTGAATCGGTTGGCAAGGACGAGTTTTCACTGCGCACCATCGAGCAACTGCTGCGCCCCCATGAGCCGGATCAATTTGATGCTGAGGCACCGCTGATCCGTAAGCCCCGCAGCAGCGACAACAAGGGCGGTCTCCTGGTGGTGGGCGTCGATTCCCTGATGACCCAGATGGCCAAGTGCTGCAAGCCCGCACCGCCAGATCCAATCGTCGGTTTTGTCACGCGCGGCAAAGGCGTCAGCGTGCATCGCGCGGACTGCACCAATCTGGCGGAAATGGTGGCCAAGAACGGCGAGCGCCTGATTGACGTGGAATGGGGCTTGAACCAGGCCGCACACAGCGCGGTTTACCCGGTCGATGTGGCGGTGCAGGCGCAAGACCGCACCGGCCTGTTGCGCGACATTTCCGAAGTGTTCACCAAGGAAAGAATGAACGTGATCGGGGTGCAAACCCAGTCCATCAAGGGCACGGCGTGGATGACCTTCACTGTGGAAGTGGCGGACGCCGGCCGTCTGCACAAGGTGCTTGGGCTTGTCGCCGAACTGCCGGGTGTGCGCTGGGCCAGACGCAAGTAATTTATTAATATGGGCTTATAGACCTTATATATCAAGCGTAATGTGCTACATTTAATGTAGCAATAATAGCCACGAATCCACTCCGTATGACCCACACCTTCCTCTGGCACGACTACGAGACTTTTGGCGCCAACACGCGCAGCACCCGGCCAGCCCAGTTTGCCGCCATTCGCACCGATGCGCAGCTCAACCAGTTGGGGGAGCCGGTCATGTTGTATTGCCAGCCGGCCAGCGATTTTTTGCCTGAGCCACAGGCCTGCCTGATCACCGGCATCACGCCGCAGGAATGCCTTGAAAAGGGCCAGCCAGAGCATCAGTTTGCGGCGCAGATCGAGCAGGTGCTGGCCTGGCCCGGCACCGTGGGCGCAGGCTACAACACCAACCGTTTTGACGACGAGATCACGCGCATCATGTTTTGGCGCAATTTGATAGATCCCGACGCGCGCGAGTGGCAAAACGGCTGCGGTCGCTGGGACCAGCTGGACGTGGTGCGCACCGCCTACGCCTTGCGGCCTGACGGCATTCAGTGGCCGCTGAATGCCGACGGCAAACCCAGCTTCAAGCTGACCGACCTGACCGCCGCCAACGGCCTGTCGCATGAGGCTGCGCACGATGCCTTGAGTGACGTGCACGCCACCATCGCTCTGGCACGCCTCATCCGCGATTCGCAGCCCAAGCTGTTTGACTTTTGCTTCGGGCTGCACAAAAAAGACCGCGTCATGGCAGAGTTGGGTTTGCCCACCACCTTGCCGCACGCCAAGCCGTTCCTGCACATTTCAGGCATGTTTGCCCCCGAGCGGGGCTGCATCGCGCTGATGTGGCCACTGGCCATGCACCCTGGCAACAAAAACGAGCTGCTGGCCTGGGACCTGGCCTTTGACCCCGGCGAACTGGCGGATCTGGACGCCGCGCAGATCAAAAAGCGCCTGTTCACCAGGACCGCCGATTTGCCTGAAGGCATGAACCGTTTGCCGATCAAATCCGTGCACCTCAACAAATCACCGATGGTCATGAGCCAGCTGAAAGTGCTCAGCCCCGAGAGAGCGCAGCGCTGGGGTCTGGATGTGCAGCAACAACTGCAGCACGCCGCCAAAGCCCGCGACCTGCCGGACATGAGCGCCATTTGGGCCGCCGTCTTCACGCGCGACGCGGCCGGACCTGTCGATGTGGACGAAGATTTGTACGGTGGTTTTGTCGGCAACTCGGATCGCAGCCGCCTGAATGACTTGCGCCAGCGCACACCTGAAGAACTGGCCAAGGCCAGGCCAGTTTTTGACGACCCGAGGCTGGGGGAGTTGTTGTGGCGCTACCGGGCGCGCAATTTTCCGCAGACCCTTACGCCCGAAGAATCAATCCGCTGGGAAACACATCGGGCGGCACGGCTGTTTGAAGGTGCGGGTGGTGCGATTACCATTGACCAGCTGTTTGAAGCCATGGACAAGCTCGCTGAGACCGCTGATGAGCGTGGCGAGGTCATTCTGGGTGCCCTGTACGACTACGTTGAAGCCATTGCACCGCCGCAGGCGTGACGGCTGGAGCGGTTGCACTGGGGTGTGTCGATTGGGTTGAGTCAGACCTCACGTTGGTGGGTGAATCAGCCGGGTGATACGCTTTGCTACGTGTCCCCCGCCCGCTGCGCGGTCTCCGCCTTTACCCCCGTAAACCGCATCACCCGGCTGATTTTGCAAGTGGCTGGGTACGCTGGCAGGGGGAAATTCAAGAAGTTGCCTGTGTTGGGTGTGGCGCGAATTGATTGAAGCCGTTTGCCGCAAAAGTTCCGAGCCTGACCGCCAGGCACGGTGATTGGGCTATGTGACCTGGCTTTAGGGTGAAAGGCGCGCGTCGGCAACCGTTGGCATACAACAGCGTCAGTTTCGCGTGTGTTTTCACCCCAAAACCGCATGCGCATGGCCCAGTCGCCGGGCCGGGTTTAATGCGTTGCGTCGGGATTGGTGTGAGACCATGATGTCTTCAGGATGCCATAATGCTTTAAATCACCCATTGCTTATGTAAAAGCTAAAAACTCACTATGATTCCAATCCGGCCGCCAACTCAGCCACGCTGCTGCCAGGCGTTTTTTTATTTTTATTCAAGGGAATTTGCATGACGATCAGACATTTGACGACGTATGGCCTCGGTGGTGTGGTGTTGGGCGCAGTTTTGTCCTTGAGCCTGCCAGCGCTGGCGCAGGACGATGCCCTGTTGGTCGATGCCCGCAAAGTGGCCGGCGCGGTGCCGCCCAAGTTGCTTGATGTGCTCAACACCCAGATTGCCAAGGGCGGCCCGGCCTCGGCGGTGGCGGTGTGTAACGAGAAAGCGCCGCAAATGGCGAAGGCAGCGTCCGAGCAGACGGGCTGGGCGATTCGCCGGGTGAGCTTGCGCAATCGCAACCCGAAGGCAGTGCCCGATGACTGGGAACTGGCGGCCTTGAAAGACTTTGACCAACGCGCCGCAGCCGGTGAATCACCCGCCACGCTGGAGAAATACGGCGTGGTGGCATCTGCCAGCGGCAAGGAATACCGTTACATGAAGGCGCTGCCGGTGCAGGCGATGTGCCTGGCTTGTCATGGCACCGCCGACGCCGTCCCGCCTGAGGTGGCAGAAAAAATCAACGCCACCTACCCTGCTGACAAGGCAGTGGGTTATTCAGTGGGTGACATCCGTGGCGCCATCACCATCCGCAAGGCGCTGTAGTTTTAAGCACTAAATCATGCTCTAGCCCTTTTTTTTATTAGGCTAGCAGCTATCTCAAATATAGTAATCAAACTTGATAGGAAATCACTGATGAAGACTGCCCACGACCTCGTTGCCGCCGCCAAAACCCGCGTGCAGGAAATTCCGGTGGCGGATGCCGAACAAGCCATCCGCGACGCCGATGTGCTGGTGGATGTGCGCGAAGCCGACGAATTTTCCGCAGGCCATCTGGCCGGTGCGGTGCATATCTCGCGCGGCATGCTTGAATTCAAGTTCAGTGCCAACCCGGCGCTGCAGCCGCGCGACCTGAACGTCTTGCTGTACTGCAAAACCAGCGGCCGTGCCGCGCTGGCCGCTGCCGCCCTGCACGACATGGGTTACCTCAATGTGCGCTCGATCGCCGGTGGTTTTGATGCCTGGGCAGCAGCCGGCAAACCAGTGGCGAAGCCCGAGACGCCATCTTTTGAATAAAGCCTAATCCAGCGATCTGCCTTCGCCAATTTCCTCCACGGTTTGCCCGTCACGGATGTGGTAAATCCGCTTGAAGGTCGGGATGATTTTTTCGTCGTGTGTGACCACGATGATGGCGGCGTGAAACTGGCGCGCCATCTGGTTCAGGATGCGCATCACACCCAAGGCACGTTCACTGTCCAGCGGCGCAGTAGGCTCGTCCGCCAGGATCACCGGTGGCCGGTTCGCCAAGGCGCGGGCAATCGACACCCGTTGCTGCTCACCTCCTGAGAGTTGCGACGGCTCGGCCCGCGCCCGGTGTTGCACCTCCAGCGCGGTCAGCAATTCCAGCGCACGTGCACGTGCCTCTGCGTTCGGCCGCCCGGCCAGCATCGGCAGCAGGGCCACGTTGTCGGTCACGTCCAGAAACGGGATCAGGTAGGGCGCCTGAAAGATGAAGCCAATGCGGTCACGCCGCAGCGCGCGCAGGTCGGCCACTTGCCAGCCCTTGTCAAAAATCACGTCAGCACCCAGCGTCATGCGCCCGCTACTGGGCTCAATGATGGCGCCCAGGCATTTCAGCAGCGTGCTTTTGCCAGAACCTGAAGGCCCGACCAGCCCGACCACCTCGCCCGGCGCCACTGACATGTTGACGTTTTTCAGCGCCTCTACCGCGCTGTCACCTTTGCCATAGACCTTGCGCAGGCCTTCAATGTGGATGCCGCCAGTCTGGCTTTGTGCTGTCTGCAGGGTGTTCATCCAATCGCCTCCGCCGGGTCGACCTTGAGTGCCACACGGATCGCCAGGGTGCTGGCCAACGCACAGATCAGCAAGGTGGCCAGCAGCCCGAAGACAGCGTCCTGCGGCATCAGCAGCACAAACTTTGGAAAGATGGGCGCCCACAATGTGGCTACCACTTTGCCCACCATGAAACCGATCAGCCCCAGGCCCAATGCCTGCTGCAGGATCATGCCGGCAATGGTGAGGTTGCGGGTTCCAATGAGCTTGAGCACGGCTATTTCGCGCAGCTTGCCCAGCGTCATGGTGTAGATGATGAAGGCCACAATGGCGGCGCTGACCACCGCCAGAATGGCCAGAAACATGCCAATCTGCCGGGCCGAAGTGGCAATCAGTTTGGCCACCAGAATTTCTTCCATTTGCGCTTGGGTGAACACTTGCACATGTTTCCAACGCCGGATAGGTTCCGCCACGCGCTCAGGCTCCCAGCCCGGTTGCAACTGCACCAGCACCGCATTCACACTGTGGCTGCTGGTTTGCAGGCTCAGCACCGCGTCTAGCAGGCCGGGTACACCGGGGCGGTTGAAGGCCGGGTTGGAAGTGGTGCGGGTGCGGTCGTTGATGATGGTGTCGTTGTCTTTCAGAAACTGCGCCTCTTGCGCGTCCTTGAGGGGAATGAACAGCATCGGGTCACCGCCCGAAGACACCATGCGTTGTGTCAGTCCGACCACTGCGTAGCTGTGCCGGCGCACACGCACCTCGTCGCCCAGTTTGAGACCGGTCTTGATGTCGGCGACAGCCTCGTAGTGGCTGCGGGTGAGCTGGCGGCCAGCCACCAGATAAGCGGGCTCGCCGGGCAGGCCGGGCTCCACGCCCACCACCATCACCCGCACCTCCAGGCCGTCTTTGCCATCGCCCACTTGCACCTGTTGTGTCAGGTAGGTCACGTTGGCCGCCTGCGCCACGCCCGGCATGCCGCGCACACTGCGCACCACATCGTCTTTTATGCTGGAAGCTTCTGCATAAGGGCCCTGGGTGTCTTTTTGCACCACCCACAGGTTGGCGCCGCTGTTGGTGATGAGTGCCTGCGCGTCGTTGACCATGCCGCGGTAAATGCCCGCCATTGACAAGGTCACGCCAATCAGCAGCCCCAAGCCCAGCCCGGTCAGGGCAAATTTGCCCCAGCCATGCAGAATGTCCCGCCCGGCCAGGCTGATCACGGTTTGGCTCCGGTCGACCCGGCCAGCGCATCCACCACCTTGATGCGGGCACCGGTTTTGAGCGCTTTTTCGCTGTAAATCACCACCTGATCCGCCTTGTCCAGCCCGCCCAACACCTGCACCTGTCCATCCAGGCTACTGGCACCGAACTGCACCGGCGCAAATTCAGGGCGGTTGTCACGCAGTCGCCAAACGCCGGTTTGTCCTTGCTGGCGTTGAATGCTGGCGTTGGGCAATAACAGCGATGACGCAGTAGCCGGTAAATCCAGCGTGACTTCGGCCATTTCGCCGACCGACACACCTGACGGTGGCTGGGCAAAGGCCACTTGTGCCAGGCGCTCCTCGGTCACGCTGTCGGCCAGCAGCTCGATGCGTGCCACCTGGCCGGCCAGCGGTGTGTTGGGCTGCGAGCGCAGTGTGATGTGTGCAGGCAAACCCACGGCCAGACCCTGTGAGCGGCCCTGATCCACACGCATGCGCACCCACAGGCTGCCTGGGTCCATCAGGCGCAGCACCGGTTGACCGGCCACCACGGTGCTGCCCGCTTCGGCATCGCGTGTCGTGACCACGGCATCGGCCGGTGCGAACAGGCGCACATTGCTGCGCTGTTGTGCCAGCGCGTCGCGCTCGGCTTTGAGGCGCGTCAGGTCTTGCCCGGCACCGGTCAGGTTGGCCCGTGCGGCTTGCAGGGCGGCCTCGGCGGAGGCTTGTTCCTGCAATTTGGCTTCAAGGGCGCCGGTGCTGATGAAGTTTTGCCGCGCCAGGTCCTGGTTGCGCTGGGTGTTGGCCGCAGCCAGTGCGCGCCGGGCGGTGGCGTCGCTGACCTGCGCCTGGGCACTCACCTGGGCGCTGCCGGCACGCGCCATGGACGCGTCCAGCGCCGCCAGCCGTTGCTCCAGGTCCACCGGGTCCATCTCTGCCAGCAGTTGCCCGGCTTTCACCGCATCACCCACGTCGACCTTCACGCTCAGCACCCGGCCCGCCACGGTGGGACCCACCAGCCAGCTGCGCCGCGCCTCAACCGTGCCGATGCCAAAAATGGCCGGGCTCAGGCTGCCTTCTTTGGCATGGGCCACCGTGACCCGGATGGGCGCCAGCGGCCCGGTGCGCAGCGAGACATACACAACCGCGCCAATCAGCACCAGCGCGACAGCGCCCAAGGCGAGGCGGCGGGACAGCAGGGGAGGGTGTGTCATGGGATTCCTTCAAACGGTCAAAAAGCGGGGGTGGCGGCCGGTGCGTGGTTGCGCAAGCCGCGCAGGTAGATGGCAAACACGCCGTTGGCCTGCTGCACCATGGCCGGCACGTCACCCGAGATCAGTGACTGCATCACCAGGCCTTGAATGGAGCCAATGAACAGCACGGCAGCGTTGGTGAGGTCGGTGCCGGGTGCGATGCACTTGAGTTCTTTGGCTTGTGTCAGCAGGCGCATCAACAGTGTGCGGTAAGACGCCATCAGCTCGCGCACACGCGCTTTCAGCGCTGTGTCGTCCGGCCGCTGCAGCTCCTGAAAAATCAGCCTTGGCACGCCCGGATGCGCCACCACAAAGTCCACATGCGCCATGAACACGGCGCGTAACGCGGCCAATGGCCAGGCGGTGTCATCGAGCTGCGCCTGCGTTGCAGCGGCATCAAGCTGGTCCATCAGTGTGTGAGTGACCCAGTCCATCGCCGCCAGCCAGATCGCGTCTTTGCTGGCAAAGTGTTTGAACACCGCACCTTGTGTGATGCCAACGGCTTGCGCCAGGTCCGTGGTGGTGATGTCGGCCGGGCTGCGCTGCGCCGCCAAACGCAATGCCGCCAGCACCAGACTGGCCTGGCGAACTTCGGTGGCTTGTTTGGGCGACTTGTTCATTAGTTGCATTATGACTGAAGTAATTATACAATTACCATAGGTATTCACCCAGTTCACATATTTAATAAAAAATTGGTTTCTAGACCATATCATTAAACGATATAGTGCTATGTATTCAGGATTTATGTCGGTGACTTAAGGTCTTTTTAACTGCATGAGCGTCGATCATGCGTGCCAAGTTAACAATTGGCACATCGCGCTCCGGCGCAAATCCAGAGGGAGTTTTTGATGATTGAAAAATTGCGACTGACTGTTGTGCTGTTGCTGGCCTGCGTTGGGCAGGCTTGGGCGCAAACCCCGCAAGCCACTGAGTCAAAGGTGACCAGTGTGGCCGCGCTAGACCTGGCGCGTTATGCTGGGGAATGGTTTGAGGTGGCGGCGTTTCCGATGTTTTTTCAGCGCAATTGTGTCGGTGACACCACGGCCAATTACGCGCTCGCGCTGGATGGAAGCATCAAGGTCACCAACCGCTGCCGTACCCAGGACGGTATGGACGAAGCCAGCGGCCATGCCACCGTGGTCGAGGGGAGCGCCAACAGCCGCTTGAAGGTCTCATTTTTCTGGCCATTCAAGGCCGACTATTGGGTCATCGGTCTGGATGCTGACTACCGCTGGGCCTTGGTAGGCAACCCGAATCGCAAGTACCTGTGGCTGCTTTCACGCACACCCCAGTTGCCCCAGCCGCTGCTTGAGGTGGCATTGGCCAGCGCCAAAGCGCAAGGCTATGACCTGAGCCAACTGCGCTACACCCCGCAAGAGGCGGCTATGGTGGCGAAGTAGCAGACCATACATAAGCTGTTTGTAAAATAAGCCTGAATTTTGATCACAAGGAGTTTTATGAGTGAGTTTGATTCGATTGGCTTGATGAAGAACATCAATGACAACCTGGGGCCGTTTCGCAAGTCACAAAGCGAAACCATGCAAGGTTTTGGCCAAATGGCCAAGGCGGCCATGGCCGAGGGCGTGGTCAGTGCCAAACACAAGGAGCTGATTGCCCTTGCCATTGGCGTCACTCAACACTGCGCGGGTTGCATCGCTTTTCACGTCAAGGCCCTGCACCGGCTCGGTTGCACCCGTGCCGAGCTTGAAGAAGCGCTGGGCGTGTGTGTCTACATGGGTGGTGGCCCCGGCCTGATGCTGGTGGCCGAGGCGCTGGCAGCCTGGGATGCGATGACACCGGCCTGAGACAAGCCTGGTTGTAGTCATTTATGCATGAATTCAGCCTGCAGCCCTTATATAAAATGTGATGGAGATATATTATTGATAGCAATTGGCGGACTCAATCTGGAGCGCCGAGACCGCAAGCAATTTTTGCGGAAGCCATAACTTTTTGGCTTCGGTGTGGGCGTTTCATATTCATATTCATTGTCAACGGCCATTTTCCAGACAGTGGTGATACTGAGGCAGCGGATTTTTACCGTGTCCGATGAGACCCTGCAGTTTGCCGGGCAAGCGCAGTGACTGCAGTATTGGAGGGAAGGCGTTGGCATTCAAATTTTGCCAATCAGACCCGTGTCGAATGCCTGGTGCAGATGGCAAAGCTGCACAAAAAGAAAAAGCCTATTTCCATCCTTAGAGAGCATCCTGATGACCACTGAAAACAAAGAAAAAAAGAAAGTGATACCGATCGCCGTCGCGCAGCCGGACGAAGAACTTGTATCGCTGTACGCGGCGCAACAAAAAATCTATCCACGCAGTGTGACGGGGCTGTTTTCGAACTGGCGCTGGTTCATGGTGTGGGTGACGCAGATCATTTTTTATGGACTGCCTTGGATCGAGTGGGGCCAGCGCCAGGCGGTGCTGTTTGACTTGAGCGTGCGCCGCTTTTATATCTTTGGCCTGGTGCTGTACCCGCAGGACTTCATTTATCTGACCGGCCTGATGGTCATCGCGGCCCTGTCGCTGTTTTTGTTCACAGCCGTGGCGGGGCGTTTGTGGTGCGGCTACGCGTGCCCGCAAACGGTTTACACCGAAATCTTCTTATGGATAGAAAAAAAGCTGGAAGGCGACCGTTCGGCGCGGATGCGGCGCGACGAAGGTCCCATGACCGCCGAGAAATTCGCCCGCAAGGCGGGCAAGCAGTTTCTGTGGATCGCGTTTGCGTTCTGGACCGGTTTCACCTTTGTTGGTTATTTTGTCCCGATGCGTGACATGACTGATGCCTTTCTGGGCGGCAAACTGGCGGCCTGGGAGTTTTTCTGGGTCTTCTTTTATGGCTTTGCAACCTATGGCAACGCGGGTTTCCTGCGTGAGCAGGTTTGCAAACACATGTGTCCTTACGCTCGTTTCCAAAGCGCCATGTTTGACAAGGATACCTTGATCGTGACCTATGACGCAGAGCGTGGCGAGCCGCGTGGCGCACGGTCCAGGAAGGCTGATCTGTCTGTTCTGAAACTGGGTGCTTGTGTGGACTGCAGTCTGTGTGTGCAGGTGTGTCCCACCGGCATTGACATCCGCAATGGCCTGCAATACGAATGTATTGGCTGCGGTGCATGTGCCGATGTGTGTGACACGGTGATGGACAAGGTCGGTTACCCGCGCGGACTGATCAAGTACTCAACCGAAAACGCCATGTCCCAGCACTGGACCAAAGAGCAGACCGTGAAACGTGTGCTGAGGCCCAGGGTGCTGGTGTACACGGCGATCCTGCTGGGCATTGTGATTGCCATTTTTGTCAGCCTGTCAACCCGCACCCCTTTCAAAGCCGATGTGGTGCGTGACCGTGGCGTGATGGCGCGGGTGGTTGAGGCCGGCAAGGTTGAGAACGTGTACAGCATCCAAGTGATGAACGCGACCGAATCTGCCCAGCGCTACAAGATTTCAGTGGAGGGCTTGCCAGGTATTGCCATCATGTCTGAGGACACCCTTCGCATTGCATCCACCGAAGCGCGCTGGGTGGCGGTGCGGGTGCAGGTGCCGCCAGAAGCTGACAAGCCGGGTTCACATGAGATTCACTTCACCATTGAGTCTTTGGACAGCCCAGGCCGTTTGCGGGAAGAGTCCAAGTTCATCATTCCCCAGTAACGACTTGACCGATCGCCCTTTGCTTTCGCCATGCTTCTGAACATTGTTTTAGGCCTGGCGGGGCTTTGGTTGCTGCGTGCGGGTGCGCACACCCTGATCTTGAAAGGTCTGCGTGCGCCGCGGGTGCCTGGGCACATGCCAGCCGATACGCTGGCGCTGGGCGCAGAACCGGTTCACTTGCCTGGTCCGAATGGCAAGACACTTTTTGCCTGGTTCGTGCCCGTGCCTGGGGTGTCAAGCGCGCCAGCCGTGCTGGTCATGCATGGCTGGGGCGCCAACGCCAGCATGATGCTGCCCTCGGTGGCCCCCCTGCAGGCGGCGGGTATGGCTGTGTTGTTGCTGGACGCCCGCTGCCACGGTGCCAGTGGGGATGAGCCATTCACCTCACTGCCGCGCTTTTCGCAAGACATCGAGGCGGGTATGGACTGGCTGGCCCGGCAGCCAAAAGTGGATGCGGCACGCCTGGCGGTGATGGGCCATTCAGTGGGGGCGGGTGCTGCATTGCTGAGCGCCACGCGGCGCGACGACATTCGGGCCGTGGTGAGCATCAGTGCGTTTGCGCATCCTTATGAAGTGATGCGCAGGTTTTTGGCTGTGCACCATATCCCCTATTTTTTGCTGGGCTGGTATGTGTTGCGCCATGTGCAGCGGGTGATTGGTGCGCGTTTTGATGACATTGCACCGATTCACAGCATGACGCGTGTGCGTTGCCCGGTGCTGCTGGTGCATGGGAAAGACGACGACCTGAGATCGG
>CAISLL010000019.1 GCA_903886165.1 uncultured beta proteobacterium
GGACTCAATGGCTGCGTCGTCATGCAGGCACAGCACCACCAGATCGGCTTGCGCCATCAATGCGCGTTTGGCGGCAGGGTCTTTGCGCTGCTCCGGGGCAATGCTGATCAATTCAATGTTGGCGATGGTTTGCAGTCGTTCGCGAATCTGCAGACCCGTTGTGCCGGCTTCGCCGTCGATGAAAATTTTTTGCATGGTGAAGTCGAGTTGTGAAATGGTGAAGCTCTTGTAAGTCTTATACAAGATTAACGCAAGCCAGCATGATACAGTCCGCGATTGCATCGCATGGTGCCTCTGACGTTGCCCCCGGGTAATTCAGTTGGCGATCTCCCCTCATCCATTTCTGAGAGAAACAGCTCATGAAAATTCACGAGTACCAAGGCAAGGAAATCTTGCGTCAATTTGGTGTGCCGGTGCCTCGCGGCATCGCAGCGTTCACCGTTCAAGAAGCGGTGGAAGCCGCTCAAAAACTCGGCGGCCCGGTGTGGGTGGTCAAGGCGCAGATTCATGCGGGCGGTCGTGGCAAGGGTGGTGGCGTCAAGGTTGCCAAGACCATTGAAGATGTCAGGCGCATCGCCGGCGAAATCCTGGGCATGCAGCTCAAGACCCATCAGACCGGCCCGGAAGGCCAAAAGGTGCGTCGCCTCTACATCGAAGACGGCGCCGACATCCAGAAGGAATACTACGTCTCTGTGGTGACTGACCGGGCCACGCAAAAGGTGGCCTTCATTGCCTCCAGCGAAGGCGGCATGGACATCGAGGAAGTGGCCCACTCCACCCCTGAAAAGATCATCACCGAGTTCATCGATCCGCTGACGGGTCTGGGCGAGGCGCAAGCCAGAAAGATTGCAGACGCCATCGGCATGCCTGCTGACTCCACGGCACAAGCCGTGGACATCTTCCAGAAGCTCTACAAGTGCTACATGGACACCGACGCGTCTCTGGTTGAAATCAACCCGCTGAACCGCGATGGCAAGGGCAATGTGATTGCTCTGGACGCCAAGTTCAACTTTGACTCCAACGCCTTGTTCCGTCACCCTGAGATCGTGGCTTACCGCGACCTGGACGAAGAAGATCCTGCCGAAGTCGAAGCCAGCAAGTTCGACCTGGCCTACATCAGCCTGGACGGCAACATCGGCTGCCTGGTGAATGGCGCTGGCCTGGCCATGGCCACCATGGATACGATCAAGCTGTTTGGCGCTGAGCCAGCCAACTTCCTGGACGTGGGCGGCGGTGCCACCCCAGAAAAGGTCACCGAAGCCTTCAAGATCATGCTGAAGAACCCCAAGGTCGAGGCCATTCTGGTCAACATCTTTGGCGGCATCATGAAGTGCGACACGATTGCCACCGGTGTGATCACTGCGTGCAAGGCCACCAACCTGAGCGTGCCGCTGGTCGTGCGCATGAAGGGCACCAACGAAGAGCTGGGCAAGAAGATGTTGAAAGACAGCGGCCTGCCGATCATTTCCGTGGACACCATGGCAGAGGCTGCACAAGCCGCTGTCAAGGCAGTAGCCAAGTAATTTGCCGGACAGAACAGCGCAGCGCGTCGTTCTGTCCCCTACTGATTAGGAAAAAACATGTCGATCTACATCAATAAAGACACCAGGGTCATCACCCAAGGTATTACCGGCAAAACTGGCCAGTTCCACACTGAAAAATGCCAGGAATACGCCAATGGCAAAGCATGTTTTGCCGCCGGCGTAAACCCCAAGAAGGCTGGCGAATCCATTTTTGGCATCCCCATTTTTGCCTCAGTCAAGGAAGCAGCGAAGGAAACCGGCTCCACCGTGTCGGTCATTTACGTGCCACCGGCAGGCGCAGCGGCTGCGATCTGGGAAGCGGTTGAGGCCGATCTGGACCTGGCCATTTGCATCACCGAAGGCATTCCGGTGCGTGACATGCTGGAAGTGCGCAATCGCATGAAAGCCAAGGAAGCCGCTGGTGGCAAGAGAACCCTGTTGCTCGGCCCCAACTGCCCTGGTCTGATCACGCCTGACGAGATCAAGATCGGCATCATGCCCGGTCACATCCACCGCAAGGGTCGCATTGGTGTGGTCAGTCGCTCAGGCACGCTGACCTACGAAGCGGTGGCGCAACTGACCGAAATCGGTTTGGGGCAGTCCAGCGCCGTCGGCATTGGTGGTGACCCCATCAATGGTCTGAAGCACATCGACGTGATGCAAGCCTTCAATGACGATCCGGACACCGACGCCGTCATCATGATTGGCGAGATTGGTGGCCCGGACGAAGCCGAAGCCGCCCGCTGGTGCAAGCTCAACATGAAAAAACCCATTGTTGGCTTCATCGCCGGTGTGACCGCTCCGGCGGGCAAACGCATGGGCCATGCGGGTGCCTTGATCTCTGGTGGCGCCGACACCGCCGAAGCCAAGCTGGCGGTGATGGAAGAGTGTGGCTTCAAGGTCACACGTAACCCGTCAGAAATGGCCAAGCTGCTCAAAGCCATGCTGTAAACCCAGCGAAGGGCTGCGCATGTGAAAGCGATAGCCCGACAGCACAAGCCGGATGCCCACCAGATGGACAATCCGGCTTTGTCGTTTTTGGCGTCTGCCGCCCGACCCAAACCGGCTCTGTCAGGGGTACGCCGAGCGGTATGAGGTCGAAGCAAATGGCGGGTATGGTGCAGGATTGCCGCTCAGACCTGTTTTCATTGGGTATCATGACGAAGCAGTTGCTGACAGGGGGTGCTGCCGTTCAGGCCAGAGTCGATGGCCGGTTTGATTGACCTGGAGTTATAAGAGTCTCATGATGCAGTACAGCTTTTATGCCCTGACCGATGCGGGCCAGGTCCGGGTCAACAACGAAGATGCCTTTGCGTTTAACGAAGAGTTTGGCATTGCTGTGCTGGCCGATGGCATGGGTGGTTACAACGCAGGCGAGGTCGCCAGCGGCATGGCAGTGGCGTTTGTCAAATCGGAATTGACCCACTGGCTCAGTGTCGATCAGCAGAGTTCCAGCCCCGCTCAAATTGCGCTCGGGATCAGGTTGTGTGTTGACCGGGCCAACCAATCCATTCTGAATGCAGCCATGGCCAATCCGCAGTACCTGGGCATGGGCACCACGGTGGTGGCCGGTGTGTTCAAACAAAATTGCCTCGTGCTGGGGCATGTGGGAGACTCACGTTGCTATCGCTGGCGCGCAGCCAGCTTGACCCAGATCACGAGGGACCATTCGCTGCTGCAAGAGCGGGTGGATGCGGGTCTGCTCACCCCGGCTCAGGCAGCAACTGCACCGGGCAAGAACCTGTTGACCCGGGCGCTGGGTGTCGACGACGGAGTGCAGGTTGAGTTGCATGAGCATGAAGTTCTGGACGGTGACCTGTACCTGATGTGTTCCGATGGCCTGACCGACATGCTCGATGATTCAAAGATCGCTGCAGCCATGGGCGCACGTGCACTTTTGCCGGAGATTGCAGTTGAATTGGTTGCAAGGGCCAATGCAGCGGGCGGTCGGGATAACATCGCGGTATTGTTGGTCCGGGCGAGCGCGTCCGTATCCAAGCCCGGACTGATGTCCCGTTTTTTTGGGAGATGACGAGGTGAACGCGCTTGGCGGAGTCATGGCACATTGCCACATGTTGAATTCAAGGAGGTGTTTGTGCCAAAAATAGTCATCATGATGGACGGCAATGTGATCAAGGAGGTCAAGTTGTCCAAGGATCGCACGGCGCTCGGACGCCGTCCGTATAACGACATCGTCATTGAACACCTGGCGGTCAGTGGGGAGCATGCCGCTTTTTTTCTGCAATCCGGCGAGGTATTTGTGGAAGACCTCAACAGTACCAACGGCACCTTTGTCAATGGTAGGGCCATTAAGAGGCAGCAACTTCAGCACGGTGACAGTCTGGAGATCGGCAAGTGCAAAATCCGGTTTGAGTCTGAAGCTGACTTCGAAAAGACGATGGTGGTGCGCACGGCCAGATTCGCTCCTGCGGCACCTGTGGCGCCGGGACCTGTGGCGCCGGCACCAGCGGTGCATGAGCCACGTGGCTGTATCAAGGTTATGACAGGCCCCGCAGGCGGCCGCGAAATGGCCTTGACAAAGGTGGTGACCACGGTAGGCAAACCAGGCATATCCATTGCGGCCATCACACGCCGACAGCAAAATTTTGTGGTGCATTATGTGGAGGGCCCAGACCGCCCACTGCTCAATGGCGTCATTCTCGGGGCAGAGCCCGTGGCCTTGAAACATGGTGACCAGATAGAGTTGGCCGGCACACAAATGCAGTTTCTGCAATCCTGATGCCCGATTGACGGGCGCCGCGCTCCAAGCGACACAAGTTCTGTGAGCTACCTGAACCGTCGCTGGCGGCAACTCAGCTTGTCCCTGGCGGTGGTGGTGTTGATGCTTGCACATGGCCTGGGCTGGTTGGCCCTACCCGTCCTTGATCGCCTCGACGCCATGGTTTATGACGTCCGCTTGCGGGCCACGATGTCTCAGAGCCTTGACGAACGCATTGTCATCGTCGATGTGGACGAAAAAAGCCTGGCTGAGTTGGGCCGCTGGCCCTGGTCACGCGACAAGATGGCCTCCCTCACCCATTCCCTGTTTGAAAGGTATCAGATTTCATTGCTGGGTTTTGACGTGGTGTTTGCCGAGCCTGACGACAGCTCGGGCTTGAAGCAGCTTCAGGCACTTGCACAGAATCAGCTCAAACAGGACGACGGCTTTGTGGCCCATTTGGGACGATTGACCCCTGCGCTTGACTTTGACCGCCTGTTTGCAGAGTCGCTGGCCAATCGGCCGGTGGTGATGGGTTATTACTTCACCAGCGGCGAGGGCGAGCGTACCAGCGGCTTCCTGCCGGCACCTGTCTTCAATGGGGACGGTGTTCCGCTCCGATCAGTCCAGCTTGAGGCGTGGCGTGGCTTTGGCGCCAATATTCCGATGCTGGCGCAGGCAGCGCCACTGGGCGGTTTTTTCAATTCGCTGACCGATCCGGACGGTGTGGTGCGGGCATTGCCGATGCTGGTCCGATATGAAAACAACTACTACGAGTCACTCTCGCTTGCCATGTTCCGCCGTCTGACCGGGCTCCCACCTGTGACGCCGAGCTGGGCGCCTGTGGCTTCCAGCGATTCCGGGCCAGTTCCAATGCAGGACATTGTGCTGAGTTGGCCTGACAAGACCTACAGCATCCCGGTCGATGAGCGGGGTGCCGCGTGGGTGCCGTTCAGGGGAAAGGGGGGTGCACGGGGCGGCTCGTTTATATACCTGTCTGCCAGTGATGTGGTGGCAGGCAAGGTTCCTGAGCAACAACTGAAAGGCAAAATTGTCCTGGTTGGCACCACGGCACCAGGTGCTGTTGATTTGCGTGCGACGCCGGTGGATGCGACCTACCCCGGGGTTGAAGTTCATGCCAACGCCCTGGCGAGCTTGCTTGATCGTCGCTTTCTGGTCACTCCCGCACATGCCAGAACCTACGAGACCGTGCTGCTCGTTTTTTCCGGGCTGACGCTCGCATTCACCTTGCCGCTGCTGCGTGCACCGGCGGCGGCCCTCTTAAGCATTGGTCTGCTGACGGCGCTGGTGGCCTTGAACTGGTGGCTGTATGTCGGTTATGGTCTGGTATTGCCGCTGGCACCTGTGTTTCTGACGACGGGCGCGGTCGCTGTGCTCAATATTGGGTACGGGTATCTGGCCGCGAGTCGCGCCAGACGGGAGTTGATTGCCTTGTTTGGCACCTACGTGCCGCCCGAATTGGTGCGGGAAATGGTCAAGGATCCGGCGCACTACAGTATGCGCGCCAAAAGCGAGGAATTGACCGTGATGTTTTGCGACATGCGTGGCTTTACGCGCATGTCCGAACAGATGGACCCGTTGCAACTGCAACAGTTGCTCAACCAGGTGTTCAGCGAGCTGACGGCGCTGATTGGCGCCAACCGTGGCACTGTCGACAAGTACATGGGCGATTGTGTCATGGCCTTTTGGGGCGCCCCGGTAGCGTCACCCGATCATGCCCAGTTGGCGGTGAAGACAGCCATGCAGATGAAGCAGGCGCTGGCGCGCATCAACCAGCTGTGTTGTCACGGTACCAATGCCCGGGTTGATCTGGGCATAGGGCTCAACACCGGGCGCATGTATGTCGGTGACATGGGCTCCAACATCCGGCGCAGTTATACCGTGATCGGTGATGCCGTCAATCTGGGTGCCCGGCTGGAAGGCTTGTCCAAGGTTTACGGTGCTACCATCGTTGCGAGCGAGGCGACGCAGGCATTGGCGACCGACCATGTCTGGCAGGAACTCGACCGTGTGCGCGTGAAGGGCAAACTGCAAGCCGTGACAATTTTCACGCCCATTGCACCCAGAACCGACATCAAAGCCGCACAATCTGCGGAGTTGGCGTTGTGGCGCACTTTTTTGGAGGCCTATCGGGGGCAGAATCACGAACAATGCAGTGTGTTGCTGGCCCAATTGTTGCAGTTTGACGCAACCAGGCCTCTTTACACTCTGTATGCTGAGCGTGTTGCCGCCGCACGTGGCTACCCCTTTGACCCCGGTTGGGATGGCATCACCAACTTCGAGATTAAGAAAGCATGAACACGGGAACCAAAATCTTCAACGTCAAACGAGATGGCATGACCTTTGAAGCACTGTTCTACAAGCAGTTGCAGCATGTGACTGCTCGCATTCATGAAACCGACAACATCGAGCAAATCATGCTGGAGGCCAGCCAGGACATCTGCAAGCTGTTCAATGCCGACCGCTTGACGCTTTACGTCGTCAACGAGGACCACACCGCGATCGTCTCGAAGATCAAGACAGGCCTTAACAGCAGTCGTGACCTGAAGCTGCCGATCACACCGCAGAGCATTGCAGGTTATGTGGCCTCCAGCCACATGCTGGTCAATCTGCCCGATGTGTACGACGACGATGTGTTGAAGAAGATTCATCCGTCACTGACTTTTCTCAAGGAGGTTGACAAGCGTTCGGGCTATCGCACACGTGAAATGCTGGTGGCCCCCATTCTGGACGGTGAAGTGCTGTATGGCGTGCTGCAGATTATCAACAACAAGGGTGAGCGTCCGTTTGGCGAACTTGATGTGGAGGGCGTCTCGCAGCTTTGCAAGACCCTCGCCACCGCCATTCGCCACCGGATTCATGAGGCCGAAGAAAGCGTGCGGCGCATGGTCACCAAGTATGACGGTCTGGTCTCGGACGGCGTCATGACCGCTGAAGAACTGCAGCATTGCCTGCAGGAGGCCCGGGCCGAAGGACAGGCGGCAGAAAAGCTGTTGTTGACGCGTTACCAGGTGCGACCGTCTCAAATCGGCCCGTCTCTGGCCAAGTTTTTTGGTGTCAATTACGAGCCGTTTTCACCCGGGCGCATTCGAGCCGAGATGCTGCATGGCGCCCTGAAGCGTGAATTCATTGAGGAGCAGGGCTGGCTTCCTCTGGAAGAGTCACCCGCGGGCATGGTCATCATGTGCCTGGACCCGGAAGCGGTGCGCAGTTCACGCATCGTGCAGCAGGTATTTCCGAAAGTCAGCAAGTTTGTCTACCATGTGACAACCCAGGCCGAATTTATTGACACCCTGGGGCAGATATTCGGGCTGGACGCCAACAGCGGCAGCATCGATGCGATGTTGGCCGACATGGACAGCTCGCCCATGGACGAAGGCAGCAACGACGATTCGCTTGAGTCGGCCGCGGCTGACAACGAACTCGTCAAGTTCGTCAACAAAGTCATCATCGATGCCTACAGCCAGGGCGTGTCTGACATTCACATCGAGCCCTTGCCGGGCAAGCTCAAGACCGGCATCAGGTTTCGCATTGACGGCACCCTGCAACCCTACATTGAAGTGCCGGCACATTTTCGCCAAGCCATGGTCACGCGCCTGAAGATCATGTGTGACCTGGACATTTCCGAGCGCCGCAAGCCGCAAGACGGCAAGATCAAGTTCAAGAAATATGGCCCGATCGACATTGAGCTGCGTGTGGCCACCATACCGTCTGCCGGCGGAGTGGAAGACGTCGTGATGCGGATTCTGGCAGCCGGTGAGCCTATACCGCTGGACAAACTTGGTCTCACCCCGCACAACCATGAGCGCGTGATACGCACCATTGAAAAGCCGTACGGCCTCTTTTATGTGTGTGGCCCGACAGGCTCGGGCAAAACCACCACGCTGCACAGTATTCTGAAGCACCTGAACACACCGGACACCAAGATATGGACGGCGGAAGACCCGGTGGAAATCACGCAACGTGGCTTGCGCCAGGTGCAAATCAACAAGAAAGCCGGTATTGATTTTGCGCTCGTGATGCGCGCTTTTTTGCGGGCCGACCCCGACATCATCATGGTCGGCGAGTCGCGTGACAAGGAAACCGTGTCAATGGGTGTGGAGGCTTCGCTCACCGGCCATCTGGTGTTTTCCACCCTTCACACCAATTCAGCCCCCGAATCCATCACCCGGCTGTTGGACATGGGCATGGACCCGTTCAACTTTGCTGATGCCTTGCTGGGCATCCTGGCGCAGCGGCTTGCCAAACGTCTGTGTTCCTGCAAGGAGGCTTATGTCCCCGATGATGAAGAGTTGCGCCTTTTTGCCACTGAATACGTCGAGGAGCTGCGCCATTCTGCGATCTGGAAAGCGGATTACGATGGTGAGATGGCCAAGCTGCTCGCCAATTGGCAAGAGGTGTACGCGCAGGACGGCGTGCTGAAATTTTACCGCCATGCGGGATGCGACAAATGTAAACAGACTGGCTACAAAGGGCGTGTGGGTTTGCACGAATTGCTGATTGCCGACGACGGCATCAAGCGCCTCATTCAGGAGCGCGCCCGCGTGGCCGAGATCTTTGCTGCGTCCGTGGAGGGTGGCATGCGCACGCTCAAAATGGACGGTATGGAGAAGGTCATGATGGGTTTGACCGACTTGAAAATGGTGCGATCGGTTTGTATCAAATAGACCACACCACTTGCGGACTTGGCTGCACCCATCGCCGCGCGTGGTTGCAGGGGGCGGGGCTGGTGTTGTTGTCGCCTGCGTCCGGACTGGCCCAGGTGGCTACCCGCGAGGGAGTGGAGGTTGGTGGCAACTCGGTTTTCACCCGCCTGGTCCCGGCCGACACCATCGAGCGGTCTGCCGGGCAGCAGTACGCGCAAATGCTGCAGGAGGCGGCCGAGGCCAAGGCGCTTGCCGGCCCCAGCCACCCGCAGTTGCGGCGACTGCGAGCCATTGCCAAAAAAATCGTTCCGCATGCACTTGGCTGGAACCCGCGTGCCAAGGATTGGCGCTGGGAAGTTAACCTGATTGGCAGCAAGCAGGTGAATGCGTTTTGCATGCCTGGCGGCAAGATTGCTTTCTACAGCGGCATTCTTGAGCAACTGAAATTGACCGACGACGAGGTCGCCACCGTGATGGGCCATGAGGTCGCACACGCACTGCGTGAACATGCCCGCGCACGCATGGGTAAAAACGCGGCCACCGGCATCGGAGCCAACGTGCTCAGCAATGTACTGGGCCTGGGGCAACTGGGCCAGACGGTGACCAGTTATGGGGCGCAGTTGCTCACCTTGCGTTTCAGTCGGGGCGACGAGTCAGAGGCAGATTTGGTGGGCATGGAACTGGCCGCACGTGCCGGTTTTGACCCGCGTGCCGGCGTCAGTTTGTGGCAGAAGATGGCGGCGGCCAGCAAGGGTGCGCCACCACAATGGTTGTCGACCCATCCCTCCAGCAACACGCGCATAGCCGACATTCAGGCCAATTTGCCCAAGGTGCTGCCCTTGTACAAGCGCACCCCCGCGTCGTGATCGACAATTTTTGAACCCGCTCGGCCGGGCGCCCGTCGCCACCACCCTTTGGCATCAATCATGCGTGCTCCGGCGCATGAACCAGCCCCACCGCCAGCCCTCCGAGCGCCACACTGTTTTTGACGACACCCAGGGCATTTTCACCGGCACCCTGTTTGTGTCGCTTGCCTTGTTGATGTTCAACCAGGCGGGTCTGCTGACGGGTGGCACGGCAGACCTGGCGTTTGTGCTGCATTACGCCACTGGGGTCAGTTTTGGCCGAGCGTGGCCGGCTTCAAAGTACCAATGGAAGCTGACTGTCGTTGCCAGAATGATCACGACCGTGATCTGGTTGCCCGACCAGATACCGGATCCAAAAACAGCTGCTTGAAATAGTTCCTGAGTGCCTGCATCGCGGGCGATTGCCCCCGCCCTTTTTTCCATCCGAGCCCGACGTTCATTGCAGGTACGTTGTTATTCAGGTTGATGGTTTCGATGCGCTTGCCTTCGAGCGACCAGGGGCGATAAACCATGTCCGACAGAATCGTCACTCCTTGGCCGTTGGCCACCATGCTGCGCACAGCCTCAACTGAACTGGTGCGTAAACGGATGCTGGGCAAGTAGGGTGTACTTGACCAGTACTTCAAGGTGGTGGCGGCGGCCTCATCCACGGTCAACATGATGTAAGGCTCGGCCGCAATGTCAGCCAAGGTCACGTCGGCCCGCTCAAGCATTGGGTGCTTGGCAGGGACCCATAATCTGCGTTGTGAGCCGAAGAAGGTCTCCAGTGTGAGTTCCTGCAAAACCGCGTTGGACGTCAGCAGCACACCCATGTCATACCGCTCGGTCACCAGGCCTTCTTCGATGCCTTCACGCACCACCTCATGCACCTTCACTTCAATCTTCGGGTGACGTTGTGCAAAGCGCTGAAGATGATGTGGCAGGAAGTAGCCCAGGACGGTGTAGCTGGCAGCAAGCGTCAGCGTGCCTTCCACGGTTGCTTCGTTGTCTGGCATGCGCAACGCATCGTCAACCGCCGCCAGCACGTTGTAGGCATGGCTCAAGAAACGTCGCCCTGCGTCCGTTAGTTCAACGCCATGTGTATGACGTGCGATCAATTGCTGATTCAGCGTGTCTTCGAGTTCCCTTACCGCTGTTGTCACTGCCGATTGAGAAATGTTGAGTTGTACAGCCGCCTGAGAAATGCGCCCAAGCTCAGCCACGGCAGTGAAATACTTGAGTTGGCGAATGGAAAAACTCATGGAAAACCCTATAGTCATCAAAAAATCAGATATCAAGTCATCTAAATATAGCGCTTTTCAAGGCCCATTGGACACTTCATACTTCAGCCCATTACATGCCCTGGGGGCGTGATTAACTGAAACAACAACGCATATGAAAAAGACAATTGACCTGAATTCCGACATGGGAGAAGGTTTTGGCCCCTGGCAGATCGGGGACGGGGTTGATATGGAAATCATGCCGTTGATCAGCTCGGCCAACATCGCCACCGGATTCCATGCGGGTGACCCAAACATCATGCAGCAGATGGTGGTTCTGGCGGCCAAGCACGGTGTCGGCATCGGCGCGCATCCCGGCTTTCGCGACCTCATGGGTTTTGGGCGCAGGCACATCCGCGCCAGCGTGGATGAACTGGTCAATGACTTCATCTACCAGGTGGGTGCGCTTCGGGAATTCACGCGCTTGAGCAATGTGACGCTGCGCCACGTCAAACCCCATGGCGCGCTTTATATGCATGTGGCGCAGGACGAAGCGATGTCACGCGCGCTGGTCAACGCCATCCAACGCATTGATCCTTCGCTTTCCCTTTATTGCATGGCCCAATCGCTGACCTTCCGTGTGGCGCAGGAGATGGGTCTGCACGCGGTGCGCGAGTTTTATGCGGATCGTGACTACGACAGCACCGGTTCCATCGTTTTCACACGCCGCGTGGGCGCGCTTGACCCGGCAGCAGTGGCCGCCAAAGTACTCAGGGCTTGCCAGCACGGCACGGTGCAGACGGTGGATGGGCAAACCATTGCCATCGAATTTGACTCCGTATGCATTCACAGCGACACACCCGGCGCACTGGCGTTGATTCAAGCCACGCGCGAGTTGCTGTCGAACAGTGGCATTGCCGTGGCGGCGCCCCTGGCGCTGCCTGCCTAAGTCATCTTGATCACGTTCATTTCAAAGGAATCAACATGTCCCTAACTCACGAAATTCTCAGCCCCTTGCCTGGCACCTTTTACCGCAGTTCAAGTCCGGATCTACCACCCTATAAAACGGATGGCGACCGCGTCGAGGTGGGCGATGTCATTGGCCTGATCGAGGTGATGAAGCAGTTCAACGAAATCACAGCCGACGCGGCAGGGCGGATTGAGTGTTTTTCTGTGCCCAGCGGCGAACCGGTGGACCCAGGCCAGGTATTGGCTGTAGTGATCAGAGATTGACACTGGATCATCATGGACGCGAAATTCAAAACATTGTTGGTCGCCAACCGGGGTGAGATAGCGGTTCGGATCATCCGCGCAGCCAAAGAACTGGGTTTGCGCACGGTGGCGGTCTACAGCGACGCCGATGCCGACAGTCTGGCCGTGCGCATGGCGGACACTGCGGTTCGAATTGGCCCGGCTCATGCGAGCAAGAGCTATCTGAGCATTCCTGCCTTGCTGGATGCTGCCCAGGCAAGTGGCGCCGGCGCCATCCATCCAGGGTATGGCTTCTTATCTGAAAACGCGGCTTTCGCTGAGGCCGTGGAGCAGGCTGGCCTGGTATTCGTTGGCCCCACGCCACATGCCATTCGCACCATGGGTGACAAGGCGGCGGCCAGGTCAGCCGCCATGCGTGCTGGCGTGCCCACCGTCCCTGGCAGCGCCGATGTGGTGTTGACCGCGGATGATGCCGTCGCGCAAGCCAAAGACATTGGCTTTCCCATCATGATCAAGGCCTCAGCGGGCGGCGGGGGCCGCGGTATCCGGGTGGCACAGACTGCGGATGAGCTGCGCCAGCAATTTGGCCTGGCAACTGCCGAAGCCGCTGCGGCGTTCGGCAACGGCGCGGTGTATCTTGAGCGTTTCATCCGGCGTGCACGCCACATCGAGGTCCAGATCCTTGGGGACGGAGAGCGCGTGGTGCACTGCTTTGAACGCGAGTGCTCCTTGCAGCGGCGGCGCCAGAAAGTGTGGGAAGAGGCGCCGTCCGCGGCCATCAGCGAAGTGACTCGTGCGGCGCTGTGCGAGTCCGCGTTGCGTCTGGCGCGCGCCGTGTCGTACCGTGGGGCTGGCACTTTGGAATACCTGTACGACGATGATTCGCAGGAGTTCTTCTTCATCGAGATGAACACCCGCATTCAGGTTGAGCACCCCATCACGGAAATGGTCACGGGCGTTGACCTGGTTCAGGAAATGATCCGCATTGCGCTTGGCGAGCCCTTGCGCCTGCAGCAACAAGACATCCGACTGAATGGCGCAGCGATTGAAGTTCGCATCAATGCGGAAGACGCCGCCAAGAATTTCATGCCCAGTCCAGGCAAGGTGAGCCAATTGCTGGTGCCCGGCGGCCCCGGCGTGCGATTTGATTCCATGCTGTATCCGGGCTACACAGTGCCCGCCTATTACGACTCGCTGTTGGGCAAGTTGATTGTGCATGCACCAGACCGCGCGAGTGCCTTGCGGCGCATGCAACGTGCCTTGGGTGAGTTGGTTGTGGATGGCGTTCGCACGACGGTGCCTTTGCACCAGGCGCTGTGCGCTGCGCCCGATGTGGCGGCGGCGCACTTTCACACCGGCTTTCTCGAAGTCTGGCTGGAAGAGAACCCGTTGGCCACGGACCAGCCCGAACCTGTTTCAGCTTCCAAACAAGGAGTCCCTGCATGAGTCAAGCCACCACTTTGGACAAGGCGCGTTACACCTTTGGGGGTGATGAGCATGTATTTGTCGAAATCAGCGAATCCATGTCGCTGCCAGCCTTCTTCAAGGGCATGGCCATTTGCAACGAACTGCGCAGGCGCACCATGCCGGGGGTGACAGAGATCTGCCCGGCCAATGCGTCGTACCAGGTTCGCTTTGACCCGGACATCATTTCGCCGGACCAGATGATGCGCAGCTTGCAGGACATCGAGGTTGCGGTCGGCGATGCCGAGATGGCGCTGCAGACCCGCATCGTCGAAGTGCCCGTGCTCTACAACGACCCATGGACGCATGAAACCCTGATGCGCTTTCGTGAACGCCACCAAGACCCCCAGAGCACCGATCTGGAATACGCGGCGCGGGTCAACGGCTTTCAAACAGTAAACGAATTCATCCATGCACACTCAGCGTCGCCATGGTTTGTGTCGATGGTGGGTTTTGTAGCAGGGCTGCCATTTTTGTTCCAGATGGTGGAGCGGCAACGCCAGCTTGAAGTTCCCAAATACCTCAGCCCGCGCACCGACACGCCTAAGCTCACGCTCGGCCATGGCGGATGCTTCAGTTGCATCTACTCGGTGCGTGGCGCGGGTGGTTACCAGATGTTTGGTGTGACGCCGGCACCGATCTTCGACCCGGCGCAAAGCTTGCCCTATCTGAAGGACATGATGGTGTTCTTCAAGCCGGGTGACATCGTCAAGTGGAAACCGATTGACCGCGCCGAGTATGACCGTATCACCCTTGAGGTCGCCGCCGGCACCTATCAGCTGCCCATGCATTCCGTGACGTTTTCACTGAAGGCATTTCTGGCCGACCCCGATTCCTACAACCAAAAACTCTTGCAGGTGCTCCATGGCAATTGAACTGATCAAGCCAGGATTGGCGACAACCGTACAGGACGCTGGTCGCCCTGGTTACTACCACCTGGGCATCCCGCTGTCGGGCGCCATGGACCAGGAGAGCTTTCTGCAGGCGAACTGGCTGGTGGGGAACCCGGACAACGCCGCGGTGCTGGAATGCACGTTGATGGCCCCCGAGCTGCGTTTTGACGCCGACGCGGTGTTGGCCGTGACCGGTGCACAGGCCGCGCCCAAGCTCAATGGTGTCGAAGTGGCAAGACATACCAGTTTTGCAGTAAAGGCGGGGGATCGCCTGTCCTTTGACTTTTTCAGGCTCGGTGCCCGCCTGTACATCGCGGTGGCGGGTGGCATTGACGTGCCGGTGGTTCTGGGTAGCCGGTCCACTTACGGTCTGGGTGCCTTTGGCGGTTTGCAGGGCCGCAAGCTGCAAGCAGGCGATGTACTTCCGGTGGGCCAGACGACGACGCCCGCGACGGTGGGGAAAACCTTGCCAGACTCGCTGAGAACTGCACTGGCAAAAGAAGTCCAGCTCAGGGTATTGCCGGGCCTGTATTTCCACAGGTTGCAAGCGGAATCGGTGCAAAGTTTCTTTGCCGATACCTGGCGTGTGGCACCGGAAGCAGACCGCATCGGCTACCGCTACAAAGGCGGCACGCCGCTGAAGTTTCATGAACGCACTCCACCTTTTGGTGCAGGCTCCGATCCCTCGAACATCGTGGATGCCGGTTACCCCTATGGCTCGATCCAGGTACCCGCCGGGCGCGAGCCGATCATCTTGCATCGGGACGCCGTCTCCGGTGGGGGCTATGCCATGTTGGGCACGGTCATCAGCGCCGATATGGACCTCATTGCGCAGATGCAACCCAATCACTCGGCACATTTTGTCCAGGTGGACATGGCGCAAGCCCTGGCCGCCCGTGCCGAGCGACACACCCGTCTGGCGCATCAGCGTCAGGCTCTGCTTTGATTTTTTCACAACCCCAGGAGACCACTATGAACCGCACCTTCACCCGCAAGATTCTCACCGCCAGCATCGCCATCGGTGCCAGCCTGGTATGGCAAAGCGCCAGCGCAGCCAACTGGTTCCCTTACAAGGCCGAAGCCACCGAGCCTGCCTTTGCCGCCGATGGCAAGAAGGTCATGATGGACTACACGCCACTGACCAAAGCCAGCAAGAAATGGGATATTTGCGTGTCCTTCCCTCACATGAAGGACGCCTACTGGTTAGGCGTAGACTACGGCGTGGTTGAAGAATCCAAGCGCCTCGGTGTCAAGCTAAACCTGGTGGATGCGGGTGGCTACACCAACCTGGGCAAGCAGATTTCACAAATCGAAGACTGCGTGGCACGTGGCGCCAATGCAGTGGTGATCGGCGCGATCTCCGGCGACGGGCTGAACAACCTTGTCAAGTCGCTGGCGGCCAAGAAAATTCCGGTGGTGGACCTAGTCAACGGCATCAGTTCGTCCGACGTCTCGGCTAAGTCGCTGGTATCGTTTTACACCATGGGACAGTCGACCGGCGAATACCTGGCCAAGAAACACCCGGCGGGCAGCCCGGCCGTCAAGGTGGGTTGGTTTCCCGGCCCGGCCGGTGCCGGTTGGGTAGAAGCCGCGCACAAGGGATTCATGGACGCGATTAAGGGCAGTGCCGTGGTGGTGCTCGACCCAAAATATGGCGACACCGGCAAAGAAGCGCAGTCCAAGCTGGTGGAAGACGTGTTGCAGGCCAATCCCGACCTTTCCTATGTGGCGGGGACTGCGGTCACCGCCGAAGCCGCAGTGGGTATTTTGCGCAGTCGCAAGCTGGACAAGAAAGTGCAGCTGCTGTCCTTTTACATGACACCCGGTGTCTACCAAGGCATTGAGTCGGGTCGGATTCTGGCAGCACCCGCCGATTCCATGGTGATTCAGGGACGCGTCGCGATCGACCAGGCGGTGCGTTTGCTGGAAGGAAAAGAGCTGACGCGCCATGTCGGACCCAAAATCTTCGTGGTGGACCCCGGTAACTACAAAACGGTTCGCTTCGACGACATCCTGCCGCCCGCATCCTTCAAACCAACGTTTGAAGTCAAGTAAGGCGGAATCTGCAATCCAACGGCATGAAAGATTTTCATCTCTTACACACTGAAGGTCTGTCCAGGTTCTACCCTGGCGTTCGAGCCCTGGATTCGGTGGACTTCGACCTGGTGGCTGGCGAAGTGCACGTGCTGTTTGGCGAGAACGGCGCGGGAAAATCCACGCTGATCTCGCTGCTTGCTGGGGCCAACACGCCAAGCGCAGGCAGCATCCATGTGCGAGGCGTTGCCAAGCACTTTGGCAACGTCCACGACGCTCGCATGGAAGGGATCAGCGCGGTTTTTCAGGAATTCTCGCTGATCCCAACCCTGACGGTGGCACAGAACCTATGCCTTGGCGAAGAACCCTTGCACAAGGGCATGCTGGACAAGCAGCGGCTCTTGAAACGCGCCCAAAGCAGTCTTGACGAGTTGGGCTTTGAGGTCAACGCAACAGCGCTCGTGGCGACCCTCAGCCGGGCCCAGCAACAAATGGTGGAGATTGCCAAGGGCTTGCGTGGACAAGTCGGGGTGCTGATTCTGGATGAACCGACGGCTTCTCTGACCGAGCGTGAAACCGCCCATCTGTTCGCGCTCATTGGACGGCTGAAAGAGCAAGGCGTGGGCATTGTGTATATCTCGCACCGAATGCAGGAGATATCACAGATCGCTGATCGGGTGACGGTGCTGCGCGATGGTCGCAAGGTCTGCACGGTGGAGGCTTCCGAGACCACGCACGATCAACTCATCACGCTGATGAGTGGTCGCACGATTGAAAAAATCTACCCACACATCGAATCTCGCCCTGGTGAGGTGGTACTTGAAATCCAGAACTTGAGCACCCGCAGCGGCGTGCGCAACGCGTCCATTACCGCACGTCGCGGTGAAGTGGTGGGGCTTGCGGGACTGGTTGGTTGTGGTAAGTCAGAGGTGCTGCGCGCGGCATATGGCCTTGACGCGGTTGCGCATGGGAAAATTATGCTCAATGGGCACGACCATACCCATGCCACCGCCGCACAAAGTTTGAAGTCGGGGTATTTCTATTTGCCACCCGACCGCAAATCGGAAGGTCTGGTGCTGGGATTCAGCAGCGCCTCCAACATCACCTTGCCCGTTTTGAACGGCCCACTGCGGGGGCCGGGCGGCTGGTTGCGCAAGAAGGGCTTGCGCCGCTTGGCTGCCAAGGCCGGCGACCAGGTCGAACTCACTGCCCGCAACATGAGCAAAGCGGTCGGGCTGCTGTCTGGCGGCAACCAGCAAAAGGCGCTGTTTGCCAAGGGACTGACCAGCGAAATGGCCTTGTACGTATTCGACGAGCCAACGGTGGGTGTTGACGTGGGGACACGCTCGGCACTGTACGGAGTGATCAAGCAACTGTGTGAAGGCGGCGCTGCGGTGGTATTGATTTCTTCTGATCTGCCTGAAGTTCTGCACCTGGCCCACAGGGCCTATGTGATGTGCCGCGGCGAAGTGATGGGGGAGTTGCAGGGCTCCGAGATCACCGAGAGTGGTCTATTAAGTTTGTTTTTTGGTACCAAGGAAGGTCAGTCATGAATTCCCCTAACGCCATTGCCGTGTCTGCGACATCTATTCCTTTCACTGAAAGGGTGTCGCTGGGTGCGCGTCGACTGTTTGTTCGTCTGGGTGTCCTTCCTTTCATGTTGGTACTCGCCGTGATCGTGTTTGGCATGCTGTCTGACCAATTCCTTTCAGCGCAGAACCTGACGAATCTGCTGCGTCAGTCGGTCTACCTGATTCTGGTTTCCACGGCGCAAATGCTGGTTTTGGTCACCGGTGGCTTTGACCTTTCGGTGGGAACCATCATGGCATTGACCTCGGTGGTTTCTGCCTTGGTCATGCAAAGCCTGGGCGGCAGCCTGCCGGACATGGTCGGTCTGGTCATTGTTGCAGGCTGTCTTGCCGGATTGATGGCCGGTGCGCTGGTTGGACTGCTCAATGGCTTGGGCGTCGCTTGGGCTGGCGTGTCGCCGTTCATCATGACCATGGGTGTGCAGTCAATCGGTTTTGGCGCGGCACTCTACCTCACGGGAGGAGTTCCAGTGAACCGCCTGCCGCCAGCCTTTAGTGATTTGTTTGGATTTGGTACCGTCCTCGGCTTGCCAATCCCAGTATTGGTCACTGCTGTGTGCGTACTTGCCGTCCATCTGTTGATGAACCGGCTGCCCACCGGCACTTACTTGTTGGCCGTGGGGGGAAATGCGAAGGCGGCTGCGCTTTCAGGCATTGATACGCGCAAGGTGCTGCTAATGGCTTACCTGATGTGTGCGGTATTGGCATCCATCAGTGGCCTGCTATTGACCGCCCGGGTCGAGACCGGTGAGGCGAACCTGGGCGGCACCATCGCGCTCGAATCAATTGCGGCCTGTGTCATCGCTGGAGTCAGCTTGCGCGGCGGTATTGGGCGTGTTCCCAATGTGGTGCTGGGTGCCATCTTCATTGGCTTGGTGCAAAACGGCATGAACCTGACCAATGTGGGCTCTTATCTGCAGATGGTGGTGTTGGGCCTGCTTTTGATCATCGCTGTGGTTGCCGACAAGTTTCGCCAAAGCATGATCTTGCCCAACGCTAACTGAATTCGCCAACCAGTCTTAGAAAGCACTTTGAAGTGCTTAAGAAACGAGAAGAAAACGCCGCCAATTCGGCACTGATGGTGCGTAGCATGCCGCCGTAGCACGCGGTGTATTGATGTGAACGTCTGTCATGTGATCGGGAATCCAAATGGGCGATGCACGAAAAACACGAGATGAAGCGGAATCCATAGCGTGTTCTTCAATGTCAGCTTCTGCTGGGCGCGCCAGATTAGAGTCCGCATTGGAGGCGCGAGACGCACCGACAGTATCTGTTCGAGACCGTGTACCCCATTGGGTGAACTCGCGGTCGTACAACTCACATTTTGGTCACTGAAGCCAATTTCCGTTATCGGGCGGCCAATTTGAACTTGTGAAGACCCGCTGCTAAGCGGGTTTACAAATTTCTCCAGATCTGACCTTCGCCATGGTGCCCGGCATCTAGCGACGCTGACCAACACTTGACGACCAACATCGGCCTTTCACGATGAGCTTTCGTGAGTTAAGTGCGCCGCGGCGGCGGGTGTTCAAGCCAGACCTGCATCGACGGCTGATGACCAAGTGGGCGTGGCGTTTAGCGCAGTTGCGACACTGGGGAGTTCAAAGGCCCGGGAACAGCCGCGCAGTTGAGAGATGCTTCGGCCCAAGTCATGAAGCACCCCAACCTCAGCCATTCTTCAGCGCCAACGCCAGCTCATACAAGGCGTTGCGCGGCTCGCCTGTGATGTCGGCGGCCA